>NZ_VOZP01000018.1:0-29200 GCF_013419735.1 Acinetobacter sp. YH12064 | reverse complement strand
TTGTTCCATTTTAGAGATTTGTTTAAGATAAGATATAACTCATTGAGATGTGTCATAGTATTCGTCGTTAGAAAACAATTATTGTGACATTATTTCAATGAGTTATCTATTTTTGTCGTGTACAGAGAAGTCTTTTTTAAGCATGGTTTCGCTACTTTTTTCAGGGTAAAGCTACGCAAAATGCTAACAAAATTAATCTGACATAAATCACAGAAACTTTCTAATATTAAATGCAGTTCATATTATATAAAAATATATACCAATTCATGATTTGCTTATTCATATAAAAGATAAAGGCAAAAAAAAAGCCCCTGCAAAGCAGAGGCTGATTTCAAATGAGATGTTAAATACTTAATCTAAACTATCCGCAGGAATACGCACCCAGCCTTCCATTAAGACACGCGCACTTCGGCTCATCACGGCTTTTTTAACGACCCACTGACCATTTTCATAAATTGCTTGCGCACCTACACGTAGCGTCCCAGATGGATGTCCAAAACGCACAGCTTCTCGCTCCCCACCACCCGCGGCTAAGTTCACAAGCGTCCCCGGTATCGCCGCAGCTGTACCAATGGCAACTGCCGCTGTGCCCATCATGGCATGATGCAGTTTCCCCATTGATAAGGCACGAACCAATAAGTCCGTATCTTGTTCTGAAATATGTTTAGAACTCGAAGATGTATAGGCTTTCGGCTTTGAAACAAATGCAATCTTTGGGGTATGTTGACGCTGTTCTGCTTCAGCAATATCTGAAATCAAACCCATTTGCTGCGCACCATAAGCACGGATTTTTTCAAAACGGGCCAATGCCTTGGCATCACCATTGATCGCATCTTGCAGTTCAGTGCCGACATAACCAATATCTTCTGCATTTAAGAAAATGGTTGGAATGCCTGCATTAATAAATGTTGCAGGGAAACTGCCTTCATCGGGTACGGTTAAGGTATCGACCAAATTCCCTGTAGGGAACATAGCGCCGCCATCTTCACCATCATCTGCGGGGTCTAAAAATTCAATTTGAACTTCGGCTGCTGGGAAGGTTACACCATCTAGTTCAAAATCACCTGTTTCTTGTACTGCACCATCAGTAATAGGTACATGCGCAATAATGGTTTTTTGAATATTGGCTTGCCAAATACGAACCGTACACAAACCATTTTCAGGAATACGTGATGCCTCAACCAGACCATTTGAAATGGCAAATGCACCAACCGCTGCCGTTAAGTTTCCGCAGTTACCGCTCCAGTCTACAAATGCTTTATCAATCGACACTTGTCCAAATAGGTAGTCGACATCATGCTCAGGCTGTGAACTTTTTGCCAAAATAACGGTTTTACTGGTACTTGATGTTGCTCCACCCATCCCATCAATTTGTTTACCATAAGGATCTGGACTGCCAATCACACGTAATAAAAGTTGGTCGCGAACTTTTCCAGCTTGTTGTGCTGCAAGCGGCAAATCATCTAGCTTGAAAAATACACCTTTACTAGTACCACCACGCATATAAGTCGCGGGAATCTTAATTTGGGGAGCAAAACTCATTTTTATTGAATCCTTAATCTTTATCATTGTGTTTTGGCAGAGCGTTCTTTTCTGCGCTTTTGCATCATACAATGTTTAATTGAAGTTTTAACAATCACATGACTTAAGTATAAAAAAACAACATTCGATACCTTTTCCATATAAAGCCAAGTATAAGAATTTCAATTAAAATAAAATTAATCTATTGATTCATAAATTTTTAATTCAGCATTTAAAACGAAAAATAGGTTATTAAATATATAAATATTTTTCATAAATTTTGAGCTACTAGGCTATTCATTCTCTATACATTACAATTACCAAAATTAAACCATTCTCGGGAAGAGTAACTTGACTACCAATTCCTCCGAACTCAAGCGTGGCTTAAAGAATCGTCATATTCAATTGATTGCCATGGGTGGTGCAATTGGTACAGGCTTATTCTTGGGCTCAGCGCATGTGATTCAATCTGCTGGACCATCCATTATTCTCGGCTACGCCATTGGCGGTCTGATCGCCTTTCTAATTATGCGTCAGTTGGGTGAAATGATCGTCCATGAACCTGTAGCGGGTTCATTTAGCCATTTTGCATATAAATATTGGGGGAAATTTCCAGGTTTCTTAACAGGTTGGAACTACTGGATTCTCTATATTTTAGTGGCAATGACAGAACTCACCGCTGTTGCGAAATACATCAACTACTGGTGGCCTCATATTCCAGCGTGGGCATCTGTACTGTTCTTCTTCGTGATCATTACTTTAGTAAACTTAGGTAATGTGAAGTTTTATGGTGAATCTGAGTTTTGGCTGTCGATTATTAAAGTCACTGCGGTTATTTCGATGATCGTATTTGGTTTGTATTTGCTACTGACTGCAGATGCCAATTCAACAGCATCATTTACCAACTTATGGAGTCAGGGCGGCTTCTTCCCAAATGGTTTTGAAGGTTTATTCTTCATGCTGGCTTTCTTGATGTTCGCCTTCGGCGGTATTGAACTGATTGGTATGGCGGCAGCGGAAGCTGAAAATCCAAAAGAAACTATTCCTAAAGCGATTAACCAAGTTGTATTTCGTATTTTGATTTTCTACGTGGGTTCTTTGACTATTCTATTGTCACTTGTGCCTTGGAATCAGCTTGAACTTGGTGGTCTAGACAAAAGTCCATTTGTGATGATCTTTAGCCAATTAGGAATTGATTGGGCTGCACATTTACTGAACTTCATTATCCTAACTGCAGCACTGTCTGTTTATAACAGCGGTATGTATGCCAATAGCCGTATGCTTTACAGCTTGGCAAAACAAGGTAATGCCCCAAAAGTTTTCGCAAAAACCAACAAAAGTGGCGTACCAATTCCAGCAGTATTACTTTCTGCAGTACTGATTTTCGGCTGTGTACTCTTAAACTACTTCGTACCCGAAGATGCACTTGGTCACTTAATGTATGTGGTTGTTGGTGCCCTTGTCCTGAACTGGGCGATGATTACCATGACTCACTTACAGTTCCGTCGTGCAAAACGTATTTTGAATTTTAAAACCTCATATCCTGCACTTTGGGCACCAGTCAGCAACTACATCGTTCTGATCTTTATTGCTTTAGTTCTATTTATTATGTGGACTCAGGGCTTTATGGAATCAGTTCTAATGATCCCTGTTTGGATTACAGTCATGTTATTAATGTTTAACTATCTTAATCCTAAAGATTTGAGCGACATTGACCCCAATGAAGTTCATAAAGACTAAGTAATTTAAAAAGTTATTGTTTCGACAATAACTTTTTTTTTAGCTAAAATAGGAGTACATTAGCCTCCGTCTTGCGCTCTTAGCTTAACTGGATAGAGCAGTTGCCTCCTAAGCGACCGACGTGGGTTCGAGTCCCGCAGAGCGCACAATTTTTTGGACACCTCACCTCTCTGATTTTTTTCAACTCACATTTATCAATAAAACTAAATTCAGAATTCTTAAATCCAATTTTTACATTTCAAATTCAAAATTCATCTCTGATTTCTTTAACTTAATCTTTGTTTTTACTGATTTTACTCTTGAGAGTTTGTTTTTAAGAAGAATTGAATAGCACTTTTAAATTCCCTAACCATCTATTTGTCAATGCAAAAAAATGACACATGGTGTGGTCTATAAGGCCAAAAAATCAATTTATGACTGCCCATATCAAAATATTTTCAATTATTTTTAGGTTTAGAAAATAATGCAGTAACTAAAAATATTAAATAATAATCAAAATGTTATATGTATTAATTAGTACATTTACTCTAAATAGTTCGTTTTTCAATCATATTTTTTAATCTAGAGCATTTACTCTTATTTTAATTGTGCTATTTTTGTCACATGGAGTAACAATTAAGCCCAAGAGTATTAAAAAGTTTTCCATAACGAATATTTGCAGTAACCATAAAAATCAAATTCGTATCTCAAGGAATGACGAAGAATGAAATTAAAAACTTTAACTACAGCCATGATTCTTGCTTCAGTTCCAATGACAGGGGCTTTTGCAGCTGCACTAGATCGTTCAGGACAATCTATGTCTGCATTTTTACAACCAGGGAACTATTTTGAAGCAGGTATTTCGGTTTTAGATCCAACAGTAGAAGGTAAAGCTAAAGCTGCATATGGTGGTGGGAATCTATCCGATATGGCGGGTGATTATTATTTCCCAACAGCAGCAATTAAAGTTCAACCTACAAAAAACTTCTCATTCGGTTTGCTTTATGACCAACCTTTTGGAGCTGACGCAGCATATTCAGCAAATGACCCATTAGTAGCTGCTGGAACGGGCTTATTTCATTTAAATGGTGAAAATACTGAAGTTGAAGTAACTACTCAAAACCTTTCTTTCGTTGTTGGCTATCAGCCTGTTGAAAGTATCAATATTTATGGTGGTGCAGTTTATCAAACTGTGAAAGGTGATGTGCAACTTCGTGGTGCAGCTTATGGTTCAGCAAATGGTTTGGGTAAATATAATGCAACAATGAAGGAAGATTCAGCTGTAGGTTGGTTAGCTGGTTTTGCTTATCAAATTCCTGAAATTGCTTTAAAAGCATCGGTTACATACCGTTCTGAAATTGAACATGAAGCATCAACTCGTGAATTTGGCCAAAGTAACATAATGGCGTTAGTTACAAGCAATCCAGCAAACGCCATTTTCGATGAAAATACAACAACAAACATTACTACACCTCAATCCGTAAACCTTGATTTCCAAACAGGTATCATGGCGGATACAGTTGCATTTGCAAATGTGCGTTGGGTAAATTGGAAAGATTTTAGCATCCGCCCAGAAAAATTTGATCAAATTGGCCGCACTTTAGGCGCAGTAGGTCAAACACCAGATAACCCGAATGGTTTTGATTTAGTGTCTTATACTGATGATCAAATTTCAGCAACTGTAGGTGTTGGTCGTAAGTTAAGTGAAAAATGGGCTGGTAATGTCTCTGTAGGTTACGACACAGGTGCAGGCAACCCAGTTTCTACCCTTGGCCCAACTGAAGGTTATTGGAACGTCGGTTTAGGTTTACAATTTAGCCCTGCACCGAACTACTTCATTGCTGGTGGTGTGAAATACTTAATGCTAGGTGATGCTGATGCACAACCTGCGTCAATGTTTGGCACTAACAACTCAATTGCATCATTTGAAGATAACGATGCATGGGCATACGGTTTAAAAATCGGTTACCGCTTCTAATTCTCGGTATTAGTAGATTGGAAATATATCCAATCTACTATTGTAAAAATAATTTAATTCAAATGTTCATAGATTGAGCATTTGAATTTCTTAAGTTCAAAGATAAACATTAAGTTAAATACTCTATTTTTTTATTTATAAATCATAAACATAAATAACACCTTCTAGAATAATTACTCTAGCATTGCTTATTTTTTAACTTATACAGTTCATTTTTAGAGTAGCAACTCTTATTTACTGTTTTTCTATTTATGTTACTTTCCACACATTGAAATAACATCAAAAGTTACAAACAGGGAAAAGTATGCGCTTAAATCACCTTAGCTACGCAATTTTACTTACCGCTTTACCAACAGCATCATTATTTGCAGCGGGTCTAGATCGTTCAGGTCAGTCTATTTCAGCATTCTTACAACCTGGTAACTACGCAGAAGCTGGCATTTCTATTTTAGACCCAAAAGTAGAAGGTCAAGATTTACTGAAAAATAAAGTTGATGACATGGGTGAAGACTACTACTTCCCTTCAGCAGCAATTAAAGTACAAGCGACTGATAAAATTTCTTTAGGTTTGATCTATGATCAACCGTATGGTGCAGATGCAGCATACGACAGCAATTCACTTTTCTTCAGTTCAAACGGCACGGGTACAAGTGTTGAAGTTGATACACAAAACCTAACAGCGTTAATTGGTTACCAACCAACAGAGAACTGGAACTTCTATGCAGGTCCAGTATGGCAAACTGTTGAAGCAGATATCAAACTCCGTGGTTTAGCTTACCAAGGCCTTTCTGGTTATAACATCAAGATTGCTGAAGAAGAAGCATATGGTTGGTTAGCAGGTTTCGCCTACTCTATTCCAGAAATTGCTTTAAAAGCTTCTGTAACGTATCGTTCAGAAATCAAGCACAAAGCAACTGGTGAAGAAACTTATACGCTTTCATCTCCTATGACTGTTGCTCCTGGTGTTACTCTACCTACAGGTACTACGATCGGTTTAGCTGACGCTCGTGTTGATGCAATTACACCGCAATCTGTAAACGTAGATTTACAAACTGGTATTGCTGCAAACACTTTAGCTTTTGCTAACCTTCGTTGGGTTCATTGGGATCAATTTGCAGTAACACCACAAGCATTATTCCAACGTTCAGGCGGCAACAATTTAATTGATTATTCTGACGATCAGTACTCAATCACTACAGGTATTTCTCGTAAGTTCAATGATAAATGGGCGGGTACTGCAGCTGTGGGTTATGACTCTGGTGCAGGTAACCCTGTAACAACACTTGGCCCAACTGAAGGCTACTGGAGTGTTGGTTTAGGCGGTCAATACAGCCCTGCTGAGAACTATTTCATTCAAGCTGGTGTGAAATACTTCTGGTTAGGAGATGCGAAAGCGCAAACTGGCGGTACAGTTGTTGGCGAATTCAAAGACAATACTGCGCTTGGTTATGGCATGAAAATTGGCTATCGCTTCTAAGAATTAAAAAACTAAAAGCTCCTATATGGGGCTTTTTTTATTTTTGCATGTGACCCATTTCACACAATACATTTAGAATTTTATACAAGTTGCTTATTTTTCAAACAATTGATTTTATATCAATAATTTAATGGATATTTATTTTATATATTTAATAACAATAGTTTATCTAAAAATTATTAAAGTATTTATTCTAATTATTTAAAATCAACAGCTTTTTTTTACCCCAAGTTCAAATTTAGAGTCTTTACTCTTTTTTTTATTATGCTATTTTTTGGTGCAAGATATGATTAAAAAAATTACATATCTTTAAATTTTATTAACGCATTGACGCGTTTTTTATACTAGGAAAGTAGAAAAATGAACTTAAAAGCATTAACAAGTGCCATTTTATTTGCCAGCGTACCAATGACAGGGGCTTTTGCAGCAGCAATGGATCGCTCTGGGCAGTCAATTTCTGCATTTTTACAACCGGGTAATTATTTTGAAGCAGGGATTTCAGTTTTAGATGCCGATGTTTCTGGCAAATTAAAAGATAATTATACAGTTACAGGTGGTGGTGCAAATACAGCAAAATCAATTCAAGGTACTGAACTTGGTGATATGGCAGAGAGCTATCATTTCTACAATGCTGCATTAAAAGTACAAATGACAGATAATGTTTCATTTGGATTAATTTACGACCAGCCTTTTGGTGCTAAAGCAAAATATTCAACGAATGATAAACGTCAAACCGATAGTGTTTCACTCAAAACCAATGAAGTTGGCGCATTTACTGTCGGAGATGAAGCAACATCCGTTGATGTAAATACACAAAATTTATCATTTATTTTTGGATATCAACCAAATGAAAATTGGAATATTTATGCAGGTCCAGTTTATCAGACAGTTAAAGGTGATGTGACTTTACGTGGTTCTGCTTATGGTCCATTTGGAGGAGTTAACTGTCCGATTAGCGCTTGCAGTTTGAATTCCACAATTCAAGGTACTAAAGATAAATTTAATGGTTATGAAGCTCGTATAGCAGAAGATTCTTCTGTTGGTTGGCTTGCTGGCTTTGCTTTTCAAATACCGGAAATTGCACTTAAAGCATCAGTTACTTACCGCTCGGAGATTGAGCATAGTGTAACTCCTGATGAAGTTATGCCAGCTAACTCCCTGATGGGCGGCTTAGGTGGTATTAAACCTATGGTAGATGGTTATGAATTTAAAGAGGGTAAAACTGATGTAACCACACCACAGTCTGTAAATTTAGATTTTCAAACGGGGATTATGGCCAATACAGTAGCATTTGCTCAATTGCGTTGGGTAGATTGGTCGGAATTTAAAATACGCCCAAATAAATTTGGTCAATTAGCATCTGCTCTAACAAACAAAGTAATTGGTGACCCACGTGGCTTTGATTTAGTTGCCTACGAGAAGGATCAAATTTCGGCGAATGTGGGTGTCGGACGTAAGTTTAATGAACAATGGGCTGGCACAGTCATGGTTGGTTGGGACTCTGGGGCTGGTAACCCTGTATCGACTCTTGGCCCAACAGAGGGTTATTGGAGCCTCGGTTTAGGTGGACAATTTAGTCCAACACCACAAACATTTGTACAAGCCGGTGTTAAGTACTTCTGGCTAGGTGATGCAAAATCACAAGTTGCAAGTCATTTCGGTACAGATGAATATGCTGCAAACTTTGAAGATAACGATGCAATTGGTTATAGCTTGAAAATTGGTTACCGTTTCTAAGTTGCTTTAAAAACTTTGGATTAAACAAGAAAGGGCGCTATAAGCGCCCTTTTCTATAATTTGCTATTCAGAATTAAGCTGGAATATCACGCACTGAAGCATTACGAATGGCTTCTTTTAGTGCTGCATAGCCATGAATTGGTGGGAACTGTGGAAACTCCGCAATCACATTGTCAGGCGCATCAAATAAGAAACCCGCATCTGCTTCACCGAGCATCGTCGTATCGTTATAAGAATCACCTGCTGCAATCACTCGGAAGTTTAATCCATGTAATGCTTGAACGGCTTTACGTTTTTGATCAGGTTGACGAAGCGTATAAGCGCTAATCATGCCATTTTCATCAGTTTCTAACTTGTGACAGAAAATCGTTGGCCAACCAAGTTGTTGCATTAATGGATGTGCAAACTCATAGAAGGTATCTGAAAGAATAATCAATTGAAAATGAGTACGTACCCACTCCACAAACTCTTTTGCACCTTCAAATGGCCCCATATCTGCGATTACGTCTTGAATATCGTTTAAACCCAAACCGTGTTGTTTTAGGATATTTAAACGCTGAGTCATCAACACATCGTAATCTGGAATGTCACGAGTCGTTGCTTCAAGTTCTTTAATGCCTGTTTTTTTCGCAAAATTAATCCAAATTTCAGGTACTAAAACCCCTTCTAGATCTAAACAAACGACTTCCATGCACTCTACCCTCTGTTAAGTGAAAAAAATTTTCAATATCATAGCGGAAGAATAAAAAAATGCATTGTTCTTTTTTAAATCTATTTTTTTCATAAGTATCTATTTTTTAGTGATAAGTGTGTTTTAGCATTTCCATTAAAATAGTTCTGAAATAAATTAATATAGGTTTTAACGTTCCAAGCCTATAGCCAGGACATTCATGACTACCATCCCTACTATTGACCTTGTCGATGCACTCGCATCCGAATATGCAGATAAATCACCTTCTGAGATTATGAAACTTGCGCTAAGCCAGCAAGGTGAAGTTGCGATTTCCTTTTCTGGTGCAGAAGATGTTGTACTGATAGATCTTGCATCGAACTTAGGGATTCCATTTCGTGTATTTAGTTTAGATACCGGTCGCTTACACCCTGAAACTTACCAATTTTTAGATACTGTCCGTAAACATTATAAAATTGATATCGAAATCTGTTTCCCAGAAAGTGATGCCGTACAAAAACTGGTGACAGAAAAGGGCTTTTTTAGCTTTTATCAAGATGAACATAAAGAATGCTGTGGTATCCGCAAAGTACAACCTTTGCGTAAAAAACTAGCCACTTTAGATGGGTGGATCACTGGTCAACGTAAGGACCAAAGCCCAGGCACACGTAATGAAATTCCAGTAGTACAAGCTGACCCAGGTTTTTCAGGTGCGGGCAAACAATTAATTAAATACAATCCTTTGGCAAACTGGTCTAGTGCTGATGTATGGAACTATATCCGTCTAATGGAAATTCCATATAATCCACTACACGAACGTGGCTTTATTTCGATAGGCTGTGAACCATGTACTCGACCTGTTTTACCGAATCAACACGAACGTGAAGGTCGCTGGTGGTGGGAAGATGCAACCCATAAAGAATGCGGCTTACACGCAGGCAACATGAAAAAGTAAAGATCACAAAACCACTGCACAGCAGTGGTTTTTTCAACGCATCGATACACATAATTCCGTATCATTTCAACGTAAAAACGCTATACTGCAAATGACAATTTAATAATTCTAACAATGCTACTCATACATGAGCAGCTGTAGAAATTGCAGTGAGGCAATCAACGCTATGCGTCCATTACATCCTATTGATTTCATATTCTTAAATTTAGAGAAACGGCAACAACCGATGCACGTAGGTGGTCTATTTTTATTTCAGATCCCTGACAATGCACCAGATACTTTTATTCAAGATTTAGTCGCAGATATTCGTAATTCAAAATCCATTCCTATTCCTCCTTTTAACAATAAACTCAACGGCTTCTTTTGGGATGAAGACGAAGAGTTTGATTTAGATCATCACTTCCGCCATATCGCACTGCCGCATCCCGGTCGTATCCGTGAACTTCTGACTTATATTTCACAGGAACACAGTGCGCTGATTGACCGCGCAAAACCACTTTGGACTTGCCATATTATTGAAGGCATTGAAGGCAATCGTTTTGCCATGTACTTCAAAATCCACCACGCGATGGTCGATGGCATTGCAGGTATGCGTTTAGTTGAAAAATCACTTTCGCATGACCCAGATGCTAAAAGTATTGTACCGCCATGGTGTGTGGAAGGCCCTCGTGCAAAACGCCTCAAACAGCCTAAAGTCAGTCGTATGAAAAGTTTGTTATCAACCATTAAGGGACAACTTGACTCAACTCCACGAGTTTTGTATGAACTATCACAAACTGTAATGAAAGATATGGGGCGTAACCCAGATTATGTATCTAGCTTCCAAGCGCCGAGTTCAATATTAAACCAACGGGTTAGTTCTTCACGTCGTTTCGCTGCACAATCTTTTGAATTTTCACGTTTGTCACATATTGCCAAGTCACTTGGTGTAACAATTAACGATATAGTGCTCGCAATTTGTTCAGGCGCATTACGTGAGTATTTAATTACACAGAATGCTTTACCTAAAAAACCATTGATTGCCATGGTGCCTGCATCTGTTCGTACCGATGATTCAGATATGTCAAACCGTATTACCATGATTTTGGCAAACCTAGGAACCCATAAAGAAGATCCGCTAGAACGGTTGAAGATTGTGCGTCGTAGTGTGCTCAATGCCAAAGAACGCTTTAAGCGGATGAACTCGAATCAAATTTTAAACTATAGTGCCTTTGTCTACAGTGCAGCAGGTTTAAATATTGCATCAGGGTTTATGCCAAAACGTCAGGCCTTTAACTTGGTGATTTCAAATGTTCCCGGCCCACAAGAGCCGTTATATTGGAATGGTGCACGCTTAGAAGCGCTCTACCCTGCTTCCATAGTGTTAGATGGTCAAGCGCTTAATATCACTATGACTAGCTATTTAGATAAGCTTGAAGTGGGTCTAACTGCATGTCGTAATGCACTGCCAAAAATGCAAAATTTACTGACGCATTTGGAAGAAGAAATTCAACGATTTGAAGCTATTGTGAATCAAGATTCCCCAAAGTTACAGGCGGTTAGCTAACCGCCTGCATCATATTTTTGTATCAGTTTTACAGAAAATTGAACCATCCAAAAAGATAAAAACCCGTCTACATTGCAAAATCTAGACGGGTTTTTAGTATTTGAACTTTGATTGATTTTTTGGAGCAATTTATGTGTATAAGCTAAAATTTAGGTGAACAAATCCGTTGTTATTGTTTAATTATGACTTGTAGATACACACTGATAATTAAATTTATTTTCCATTCTTTATAAAATTTTAGCGCATTAAATATTTTAGAATTGCGCGTTAGCGCTTTAACCCTCTGGATTACATTATTTATATTTCAATATTTAAGCTTTAATTGCTCGGCACTGTTTAAGTAACTGATGACAAGCAGAACGAATCATAGACGCTGTAATTTGAACCTCATTACCACGCTCATCCACGATATAACCTGAATGGATCGCTTTTGCTTCAACGACAGTTTTAAGACCACTTTTCATTACTGTTTTACTAACACCCATAATACACCTCTTTTTGCTAAGCCATTTTCAAGTCCAATGCAGGAAAATAGCTTTGGCTATTTGATGTGTCTAGTATTCAAAATAACAGTTCAAAAGTAAAATCTCAGTTGTAACAAGTGTTTAACGATATTCTGTTACAATTTCAACTCAGAATGATATCGTATTGCTCTTGCGTATATAAATTTTCCACTTGGAACTTGATCACACGACTAATAAAGTGCTCTAAATCAGCCACTGCAGGTGCTTCAGCAGTTAACAATCGGTCAATCACCGACGGATGTGCCACCACAGTGAAACCACTTTGTGATTCATAAGCACGTGCATATCTCAAGATTTCACGGAAAATTTCATAGCAAACTGTTTCAGCCGTTTTCACATAACCACGCCCCTGACAGGTCGGACAAGAATCACAAAGCAGATGCTCCAGAGATTCACGGGTGCGTTTACGCGTCATTTCCACCAAACCCAGCTCAGACACTTGAGTGATCTTGGTTTTGGCATGATCGCGCTCGAGCATTTTCTCAAACTGGCTCATCACTTCTTCTCGATGATGTGCTTCTTGCATATCAATGAAGTCAATAATGATAATCCCGCCCAAGTTACGTAGTCGAAGCTGACGTGCAATGACCTGTGTGGCTTCCATATTGGTTTTAAACACAGTGTCTTCAAGTGAACGACCACCGACGTAGGAGCCAGTATTGACATCAATCGTTGTCATCGCTTCAGTTTGATCGATCATCAGATAGCCGCCAGACTTAAGTGCTACACGTGTCTGTAAGGCTTTCTGAATATCTTCTTCGACATTGTACAAGTCAAAAATTGGACGCTCACCCGGATAATGCAGTAAGCGATTTTGCATACTCGGTACAAATTCTTGGACAAATTCTTGCAATTTGCCATGCACTTCGCGTGAGTCGACCTGAATTTTAGACGTCTCTTCATTAGCCAAATCACGGATGACGCGTTGTGGTAAAGGTAGCTCTTCAAAAATCAAAGATGGCACAACAATACTGCGTTGTTTACGTTGTATGTATTCCCACAGTTTTGCTAAATAGGCCATGTCCTGCGCAATTTCACATTCAGGAATACCTTCAGCAGCAGTACGAACGATGACTGAACCCGGTAAATTGTGTTCCTTTTGAATGTGTTCAATCATGCTACGCAAGCGATCACGTTCTTCTTCAGACTCAATGCGCTGTGAAACACCGGTATGACTACCATATGGCATTAAAACGAGGTAACGGGAAGGAATAGAAAGATCAGTCGATAGTCGTGCACCTTTGGTACCCAACATATCTTTCATGACTTGTACGGTGAGTACTTGCCCCGGTTGTAACAGCTCAAAAACGTTCGGGGTCGGTTGATTGCGCTGCCAGACCATATCATTGATATGTAAAAAAGCCGTTCTCGACAATCCAATATCAATAAAAGCAGCCTGCATACCCGGAAGCACACGAACAACTTTCCCTTTATAAATATTGCCCACTAACCCACGCTTCACGGTGCGTTCAACAAATAATTCATTGACCGTACCGTTTTGAATCAACGCCACCCGACATTCCATCGGTGTGACGTTAATCAACAACTCGTCAGACATATCAAAACTCAAAACATTATAAAAATTCTTGTGTTGCAGCAGTTAATTTAATGCCTTAACTGTCTGTAATAACTGTACGGTTTCATACAAAGGCAGCCCAACGACATTGCTGTAGCTCCCTTCAATACAAGGAATATAGCGCGCAGCAATTCCTTGAATAGCATAGGCTCCCGCCTTGCCGATTGGTTCACCTGTTGCCCAGTAGCTTTCCATGTCAGCTAGACTCAGCGTTTGAAATTCAACCTGTGTACGTACTACTATACTGTATATTTGATCTTTTGTACTGACACAAACACCTGAAAACACATCATGTTTTCGTCCAGAGATCATTTCCCACATAGAAAAAGCATGTGCTTTCGACGCTGGTTTTCCTAAAATGTGCTCATCTACGCCTAAACTGGTATCGGCGGCAATAACGATAGCATTAGGGAATTGTTGTTGTACTGCGCAAGCTTTGGCACGTGCTAAACGCTCTACATAATCCGCTACAGGTTCTCCTTCCAACACGGACTCATCAATATCTGGACTGAAAATGTCAAATTCCAGACCTAATTGTTGCAATAGTTCGCGTCGTCGAGGAGAACTCGAAGCTAAAATTATATGCGCCATTTTTTCAGGAAGTAATACATGATTGGCCAAATGAGTAAGCTAGTTACAATTGGCTGCCAATGGCGAGCAAATGAAAACTGTGCCCCACCCATCACTTGAACAATCCACACAAACAGTAAATGCGCGAAAATTGCCATTGCAGCAATAATCCATAAATTACCAAATGTGAGAATACGACGTTCACGGGTTAAAAAGCGTGTCACAAATGCAATGACCACAAAACTCAGTGCGTTCATGCCAAAAGGCGCATCAGTTAATAAGTCCGTAAAGAGACCTGTGGCAAATGCAAACCAAACACCGCACCATGTCGGCTGACAGAGTACCCAAAATAGCATGATCATCATCATGAATAATGGGCGCCAACCCGATAGGTCATAAGAAAGCGGATACACCATCAGCACGGATGCCAAAATGATGGAAAAGATAATCGGAAATAATGGGTCGCGCTCTGTATGACGACTAAGCTTAGCGAGTGACATGCGGTTGCTCCATCGCTAATGAATCGGAAAATAGCACAACCACATGATGACCACCTGCCAATTGGGCAGCAGGATTGATATCAATTTGGGCAAATTCACCGCTATTGTGACGACTGACTTTCGACACTGTACCCACCAAATAACCCGCTGGGAAATGTGCCCCTAGCCCTGAGCTATAGACTTTTTCACCGACTTTGATATTGGCACTGGTTGGAACATATTCCATCTTAAGTCGACCTAAGTCACCTGTACCCGTAACGATTGCGCGCATACCGGTATGCTCCATCCGCACGGATAAAGAGTGCTCTTTGTCTGAGAGCAACATGACACGGCTACTATGCGGGTAAACATTGATAATTTGCCCCATAATGCCCTTGTCATCGAGTACAGTTTGTCCCACTTTAAGCTGACTGCTGGCTCCGCGGTTAATCACAATAATATGACGTAAGGGATCAGCATCGGTACCAATGACTTCGGCAATCTCCATACGACCATCAATGATGAGTGGTGTATCGAGTAGTCCACGCAGTCGAGTATTTTCAGCAGAAAGTTCAGAAAGTTTCTGTAAACGGACTTGAGCCTGAATTAACTCTGCTTGCATCGCGGTATTTTCACGACGTAATTGAGCTTCAGACTTGGTTTGTTGATTCAGCCATTCTCGCGATAACACTGGATAGCTTGCAAGTGCATAAATTGGATTATATGCCGCATACAAGACGTCTCTGGCCGGTTGAATTACATGCGGCATGCGCCAATCAAAGAAAAGCACCACCAAGCATGTAATCACCGCAATGATAAATGAGCGAAAAGATGGCGGTTGTCTTGAAAACAGTTGCGTTTGCACCCGCCGAGTCCTTTTCTTAGCCTACAAATAACATGTCATGATTAGGGTTATCGAAGAATTCGAGAACCTTACCGCCACCACGTGTAACACATGATAGTGGATCTTCTGCAACCACGACAGGAAGACCCGTTTCTTTTGCAAGAAGCTTATCAAGATTGCGAAGTAATGCACCGCCACCAGTCAACACAATACCGCGTTCTGCGATGTCTGAAGACAACTCAGGTGGCGTTTGCTCTAGTGCAGATTTAACCGCAGACACAATGTTTTGTAGTGGATCAGAAATCGCTTGAGTAACTTCGTCAGAAGTTACGGTAATCGCACGAGGTACACCTTCAGCCAAGTTACGACCACGGACTTCGATTTCCAAAGGTTTTGCATCTTCTTCTGGAAGCGCCATACCAACTTCTTTTTTGATGTTTTCTGCAGTGGTTTCACCAATCACACAACCATGTGCTTTACGCACGTAATTAATGATTTGTTCATCAAATACATCACCACCGATACGTAGTGAGTCTGCATAGACACAACCTTGAAGTGAAATGATCGCGATTTCAGTTGTACCACCACCAACATCGACAACCATCGAACCACAAGCTTGCTCAACAGGCATACCTGCACCAATTGCAGCAGCCATTGGCTCTTCAATTAAGCGAACTTCACGTGCACCTGCATTGTATACAGCTTCACGGATTGCACGGCGTTCCACCAACGTCGATTTACATGGCACACACACCACGACACGCGGTGCAGGTGGGAACAAACGTTTTTCGTGCACTTTGCCAATGAATTGATTCAACATCGTTTCAGTGACTTCAAAATCTGCAATCACACCATCTTTCATTGGGCGAATCGCAGAAATATTTGCAGGTGTACGACCTAGCATTTGCTTCGCGTCAAGACCTACTGCGGCAACGATTTTTTGTGAACCACTGTGGCGAATTGCCACCACCGTCGGTTCATTTAATATAATGCCTCGTCCTGGCGCATAGATAAGTGTATTTGCAGTGCCTAAATCAATGGCAAGATCCGGCGAAAACAAGCCAATTAGTCGTTTTAGAATCACGGGGACGTTCTCAGTTAAACTTTTATATGGACGCAAGGTGGCAACTTTAACTAAATGTGATGATTTGAACAAGTCAATCGCTTATTATAAGCCACGATATTTTGAATTTTTTTAATACTGATTAGGTAATGTTATGTCTACATCGGATGCACAGCATTCTGCAGATCTAAATGCACAAACAGTTTCAGCGATTGCCCATCTGGCTCGATTGTCGCTAGATGAAGCGCAATCTGCTGACTATGCTCAAAGTTTAAATAAAATTTTAGGCATGATGGAAACCCTGAAAGGCATCGATACTGACGGTGTTGAACCACTAAAAAGTCCATTCGACAATCCACAGCCCTTACGTGAAGACGTGGTATCTGAGACCAATCATCGCGAAGCATATCAAGCAGTTGCTCCTGCCGTACAGGATGGCTTGTACCTTGTTCCGCGTGTGATTGAATAATTTTTATTCAGATCAACATTTTTTCAAATTAAACGTAAAGAAATATTTCTCATGACAGATTTACATCGCTTATCAATTCGTGAATTGTCTGAAGGTTTGGCTGGCGCTAAATTTTCTTCACGCGAATTGACTGAACACTATTTAAAACGCATTGAAAAAATCGATGCTCAAGTCAAGTCATACGTGACCGTGACAGCTGAACAAGCACTTGCGCAAGCAGATGCGGCTGATGCTGCAATTAAATCAGGCAATGCAACTGCGTTGACTGGTGTACCAATTGCACACAAAGACATTTTTTGTACCCAAGGCATTAAAACCACTGCAGGTTCTAAAATGCTGGACAATTTTATCTCTCCTTACGACGCGACCGTTGTAGCGAAAGGTAAAGCTGCGGGCCTTGTCACTTTAGGTAAAGTGAACATGGATGAATTCGCCATGGGTTCGACCTCTGAAAATTCATTTTATGGCGCGACTGCGAACCCGTGGAACTTAAACCATGTTCCCGGTGGTTCTTCAGGCGGTTCTGCGGCAGCGGTAGCAGCTGATCTTGCGCCGTTCGCAACAGGTACAGATACAGGCGGTTCAATCCGTCAGCCTGCATCATTCTGCGGTTTGACTGGCCTTAAACCGACTTACGGCCGTGTATCGCGCTTCGGTATGATCGCGTATGCATCATCTTTAGACCAAGGCGGCCCAATGGCGCGTTCGGCTGAAGACTGTGCTTACCTCATGAACGTGATGGCAGGTCATGATGTGAAAGATTCAACTTCGGTTGAAAAAGACGTCGATAACTATGTAGCGAACCTCAACAGCACTTCAGTAAAAGGCTTACGCATTGGTATTCCTAAACAGTACTTTAACGTTGCTGGTTTAGATGCAGACGTAAAAGCACGCGTTGAAGAGTCACTGAAAAAGTTAGAAGAAATGGGCGCAATCTTGGTTGAGATTGATTTGACCATGACTGATGCCTATGTTCCAACGTATTACCTGATTGCTCCTGCTGAAGCATCTTCAAACTTACAGCGTTTTGATGGTGTACGTTATGGTTACCGCTGTGAAAATCCTGTGGACTTAATAGACTTGTACAAACGTTCACGTTCAGAAGGTTTTGGTAAAGAAGTGCAGCAACGTATCTTGATTGGTACTTACGCGCTGTCTGCGGGTTACTACGATGCTTATTATGTGAAAGCACAAAAAGTACGTCGTTTAATTCAACAAGATTTCTTAAAAGCATTTGAGTCTGTAGACGTGATTGCGGCTCCTGCTGCACCGACTACGGCGTATAAGATTGGTGCAAACCTGTCTCCTGTAGAAATGTACTTAGGCGACATCTACACCATCGCAGTGAACTTGGCAGGTCTGCCTGCGATTAACGCGCCTGTTGGTTTTGACAAAGACAATTTGCCTGTTGGCTTACAGCTGATTGGTAATTACTGGTCAGAGTCTCAATTGTTGTCTGTGGTGCATCAGTACCAACAAGCAACGGATTGGCATACACAACGCGCTGCAATTGCTGAGGAGAATGCATAATGGCTAAAAACGCTGCTAAACCAAAATCTAACCTGATTGATGGTTGGGAAGTGGTGATTGGTATCGAGATTCACACTCAGCTTGCGACCAATACCAAAATTTTCTCAGGTTCATCTACCACATTTGGTCAAGACCCAAATACACAAGCGAGCCTTGTTGATTTGGCAATGCCTGGCGTATTGCCAGTACTCAACAAAGAAGTAGTTGATCTTGCGATTCGCTTTGGTTTAGGTATCGATGCTTACATCGACCAAGCTTCTGTATTTGCACGTAAAAACTATTTCTACCCTGACTCTCCAAAAGGCTACCAAATCAGCCAAATGGACAACCCGATTGTGGGCTTGGGTCATATCGACATTCAACTTGAAGATGGTACGGTTAAGCGCATTGGTGTAACCCGTGCTCACCTTGAGGAAGATGCAGGTAAATCGATCCATGACCAATTTGAAGGTCAATCTGGTATCGATTTAAACCGTGCAGGCACACCTTTACTTGAGATTGTCTCTGAACCTGATATGCGTTCGGTTGAAGAAGCAGTTGCCTACATTAAAGCGATTCACACTTTAGTGCGTTGGTTAGGCATTTCTGACGGTAACATGGCAGAAGGTTCGTTCCGTGCGGACTGTAACGTGTCACTACGTCGTCCGGGTCAACCATTTGGTACGCGCTGCGAGTTGAAAAACTTGAACTCTTTCCGTTTCATTGAACAAGCGATCAATGTTGAAATTGAACGTCAAATGGAAATCTTGGAATGGGATGGCACCATCGACCAAGAAACACGTTTGTTCGACCCTGTGAAGATGGAAACGCGTTCTATGCGTTCTAAAGAAGAAGCGAACGATTACCGCTACTTCCCAGACCCTGACTTGTTACCTGTAATTATTGCAGATGCGCAAATTGAAGCGGCACGTGCTGCATTGCCTGAGTTGCCTGCTGCACGCCGTGCGCGTTTTGTAGCTGACTTTGGCGTGACTGAGTACGATGCTCACGTGCTTACGCTTACTCGTGAAATGTCAGAGTTTTACGAAGACGTGGTAAAAGCTGCTGGCGGTGCTGCACAAGGCAAAGTTGCTGCGAACTGGGTGATGGGCGAATTCTCAGGCGCTTTAAACAAAGCGAGCCTAGAACTTCATGATTCTCCAGTATCTGCGGAAAAACTTGGCGGCATGATTGCACGTATTGTGGATAACACCATTAATGGCAAAATTGCGAAACAAGTGTTCGGCTTTATGTGGGAAGAAGGCAAAACTGCGGACGAGATTATTGCGGAAAAAGGCTTGAAACAGGAAACTGATACAGGCGCAATTGAAGCGATTATTAAGGAAGTGCTTGCTGCTAACGAGAAGATGGTTGAAGAGTATAAATCTGGTAAAGAGAAAGCTTTCAACGGTCTTGTGGGTCAAGTGATGAAAGCAGCGAAAGGTAAAGCTAACCCTGCTCAAGTGAATGAATTAATGAAGAAGTTGATTGGTTAATCTGATCTGTTTTGAAAAAACCCGCTTTAGAGCGGGTTTTTTTATTACCATGATGTAAATTGAGTAATATCGGGCATTCTCTGCAACGTGACATTAGCACCTAGCTCACTATCCCAAAACTGTTGACGCTGTTGAGTTGTTTGTCCATCACCGTCCCATTCAATAATTTTTTTATTTTTTGAACTAGCATGTACCTTTAAAATTTTATTTAAATGAATATCACAACCTGAGTATCCAAATAAAATTATCTCTTTTACTTCACTTAAAGATAGAATCAAATAGCTCCAATAAGTTGATAAAACCTCTGAAGCTGTGATTACACTTGGCTTATGAGGAATATGCGTTAATACTATGTGCTTACTACCAAAGATATTATTGGTTGAAATCTGTGAAGTTTTTAATTTGTAGGTTATCCCGCTTATATCTTTAAATAATGGGCAGCCATGTAAATGCATATAATACCCAAAGTCTCTTCCAAAAAGTCTTTCCATGTTACTAGGTGCGAAACCAGTATCATAAAAACCATCAACCAAATATCCTGAATAACCTTTACAAATCTCTTCCTTGATAAATTCATCATATAAAAGTTTATCGTAATTCAGGGTAGCAACATGTGATTTTGTATTTTTAATAAAATCAATTAATGCATTCTTAAAATTACTAGGTAAGGTATTTGCCGAATCGAACAAATGAGACGCTACAGTATGAATATATTCTTGAACTGCTTCAGTAAAATCTTTTCCATAACTTGATAACCAATGAATATTATTAGCAGCATTTGGAAAACTGTTCAGAAAATCACATGATGTAGACACTAAGTGCAGTTTGTCTAACTCATCTTCCGAAACAGGACAGTTTCCAGTTGGTATACAATTCTGAATCAATCCTCTATGCTGAATATCACTCCACATTGAAGTGTCATTCCAAACTTTGTTCAAAGCATTATTTAAAGAGTAATGATTAGAATCAATAGCCATTCCTAGACCATTGCCAAAAATTAAGAGTTTTCTATCCATGAAAATATTTATCTTCGAAAATATTGAATAGTATTAAACATCAAAAAATTAGTCAGTTACAAAAATATTTTTCTCCAATAGATAGATGCGTATATTTTCAGAATCCCCTTTTTCAAAGAACGACTTTATCAATACAATCTTCCTAAGCACTTCACACCAAAAACAACATGACCATCAAAAAAGTATCCGCCATCGCCAAACTCGAAGACCTAGGACGTATTCAACTATCAAGGTCCTTCTTTATGCGCGATTTCCTCTATAGTGAAATCGCCAATTGGTACGGTGTACCCAACTTCCCCGACTATCCTGAAAAAGCAATCTACACAGGCACACAACTGTGCGAGCAACTGCTCGAGCCATTACAAGAAAAGTTTGGACGTATTGCCATTCGTTCCGCGTACCGTTCACCAAGCGTGAACCAAATCGGCAATGAAAAAGGACACAACTGCGCGAGCAATGAGAAAAACTTTGCAAGCCATATTTGGGACTATCCTGACGCAAAAGGCTACGGTGCAACGGCGTGTATTATCATTCCCTCACTCATCGATTTAATTGAAAAAGACCCAAATAATTGGAAACAGATTGCATATTGGATTCACAATCACTTGCCATACAGTCATCTAGAATTTTTTAAAAAAGAAAATACGTTTTGTGCATTCAATATCGGTTGGCATGAGAAACCACTTAAAGAGATCAATAGCTATGTCACAGGATCTAAAGGCAAGCTGAAAGTAACGCATGAACCAAATCTAGACTATGAAAAATTTTATCCTGATTTGCTGTGATTTATCCCTCTCCCAATGGGAGAGGGAGCTTTCAAAGTGAATAAATACTTAAACGATTTTTTGGATATCCCCCCTCTCCTTTTAGGAGATAAGCAGCAGTGCTGCGCAAGGGAGAGGTAAATATTTAACTTTTTAAAACTTTGTGAAAAACACTAAAGTCATTAATAATTGATAACAGCTAGCCTACTAGACTCATCATAATTTGAACTATAACCATCCATAACTTTTTATAAATCTAAATAAAAATATACAACTAAAGAATTTACAGCCTGCTTAAAACTGTCATTTCAATATGCTAAGGTAAATGCAAAATTGATATAAATCATATTTCAACAGAGGGTTACATCATGTCAAAACAAATTCTTATGCTTGTAGGTGACTATGCTGAAGACTACGAAACCATGGTACCTTTTCAGTTTTTAGTTGGTCTTGGTTACACCGTTCATGCCGTTTGCCCTGACAAAAAAGCCGGTGACAACATTGCCACAGCGATTCATGATTTTGAAGGTGAACAAACCTATAGCGAAAAACGCGGTCATAACTTTACCATTAACTATGACTTTGATGCAGTTAACTCAGATAACTATGTCGGCTTAGTGATTCCGGGTGGTCGTGCACCTGAATATTTACGTATGAATGCACGTGTGATTGAAATCGTACGCGAATTTGACGCAGCGAAAAAACCGATTGCAGCGGTTTGTCATGGTGCGCAAATTTTGGCAGCAGCCAATGTACTGAAAGGCCGTACATGTTCCGCTTATCCTGCATGTGCTGCCGAAGTTAAACTGGCTGGCGGTCAGTATGCAGATATTGCAGTCACGGATGCAGTGACCGACGGTCATTTAGTTACTGCTCCTGCTTGGCCTGCTCACCCTGCGTGGATGGCGCAATTTGTTAAAGCATTAGGCGCGACGATTACCATTTAATGCTTGAGTCACCAAACTAAAACGCATTGGATCATCATCCATTTAGGGTGAATCCATAAAAAATGCTCCTTGTATAAAAGGAGCATTTTTTATTTACTCAAAATAAAATTAACGAACCACACCTAACTTATTCCAAATTTCTGGGGTTAAAAATTTGGTCACCAATTTATTCAAATCGACATAACGCAGTACGCCTTGTAATTGTTGTTTAATTTCAGGCGTCCTTAATATTTCATCCCCCGTGATACTACCAAGCTCTTGAAAACTTTCGCCTACAGCCTGTAGACCGTCGGCTTTAATTACAGCCTGCGTTTGCGTAGAACATTGCTCCACCAAAATTCGCTGCATCACTTGAGCCAGATTTTTATCGAGTTGCGTTTTTTGCGCATCGCTGACATTACTGTATTGTTTTAAATCTGGATGCGCCGCCAAGGCAGAAAAAGTCCATTGCAAAACCGTGGTTTTATCTGCGGCAGTGGTCGATTTCACTAAACATTGACTGAGCTGATCGACCGTCGGACTCGCTAAACTCACTTGCGTCGTCCCAAGCATGATGAGCGTCAATAAAGCCAAACCTGCAGGTCGTGAAAAACGTAGATGTAATTTTTTAGATAAACCGTAAGCCATAGACCAAACTCCCAAAACTTGAGTCACCTTTGTATCATGAAGTGCTGTATTTGCTGTTTGGTCTATGTAACTCAACTATTCATTTTTGCTAGTCGGTGCATAGATGAGAGGATGAATCGTCGGTCTTCTATTCCAATACCAGTAAAAATGTCCATGGGTATCGAGCAAACTATGAGTAGTCAATGTCGATTTATTGCTGTCACCTCGCCAACAGGCAAGTGCTGCATTACGGTTATTATGTAGGTCAATAAATTCGGGATTCGAATATTTGGGTTTCGCAGGAATGTATAAAGCATCTCCAGGATTGACCCATAAATCTGCCAAGTAAATCTTACCTAGATTTGGAAAATAGCGTCCCACTGAGATAACCAGTGGCAATTGATCCTGATCTGTCGCGCTAAAAATATGCGGAAAGTCATGATGTTCTAAATCAGTAATGACAAATGGCGTTAAAGTTTTACAGCCATTTAAATTTGATGTTGCATTTTCATAAGGCAAATAATGCCCTGCCATCATGCCGTATTCATAATGAATTTCTGATAGTCGTTTTTGATTTGAATGAATCTGAATCGCTTCACCTGCCTGAACTAAGGTGATACCAAAAGCTGCCGCGGTTTCTTTGCTTGCCACCAATGGCATAAACTCGAAGTGTTGCCCTTCAAATTCAAGCTCCGTTTGCTCCCCCCAATTGGTAATTTTAGTCGAAATTTCAGAAGGAACCGCGTAGCCATTTCCCATCGTCATTTTCGCATTGGTAGTTGACTCGGTAATTAAATGAATCCCCGCCCCAAGTGACGCTAAATATGTTGGATGCCCACGATTATTCAAAAAGAAGGGTGTTTGCTCGATATCAACTAAAATTTCTGTCAATTCACGGTCAAATAATGGTGCATTAAAATAAATTTCATTTACTGAACTCATGGTTTTTCCTTATTATTTTTAAAACTTTATCTGAGTACATCATTGGATCAGGATAAAAGCGTATTTCCCCAAATGGCTTTTATCCTGTTGAGGTTTATTTCATACGATTCAACATATTTTTTGCCCCTGCATGGTTATAGTTGGTCGCTAAGTTTTGTAAGATGCCTTTTGCTCTTGCATTGGCGTTTGGATAACTTTTGCTATAAGCAGGCACTGAGGTTAAGCATTTTGCAACGAGCATACCTGATTCAGCATAGGCTCTATTGGCATTTGCACCATTTAATTTGCCATAGCTATAAGCGCGCTGTGCATTATTACAAGCGATGACTTGATTTTTTCCGGCATTCAGGTCACGTCGTGCATTCACATATAAGCGCATTTGTATCTGTTGCGATGTTTCTGCAACTGGTTTCACTACAGGTTTTTTTTCAGGCTCTTTGGCTTTGGTTTCTTTTTTAGTCTCTACTTCTTTTTTTGCTTCCTCTTTCGCATTGCTTTTTGTTGTCGTTGCTTTTGCTTTGCTTGGTGTGGCTTTTTTAGCTACAGTTTCTTCTTGTTTATTATAGTTTTTGCGACGTTCTTCGGGTCCAATAATTGCTGTATACAAACTCACTAAGCGGGTTTCAGAACGGTCATTCGATTTACGCTCTGAAACGGGTTCAATAGCAACCATCCAACGTTGTCCATCTGCCTGACTACACTGAAACACACCTGTGCTCTGTTTTATACTGCTATAGGTCGCTAATAATTTACGACTCCATGCATTTTTGGCTTGGTTCAAATTGCTTTTATTCAGTTGAATAAATTTGCCATTTTTGGCTTGGCAGTAACTGCTCATATTTTGCTTGGGTATGAGCGATTCTGCTTCCATATTTTTCTTTTGTGGTCCCCAATCATAGACGTATTCTTTCGCCTTGCCATTTGAGCTATTTAGCCCTTTTTGATTGATCACTTCTTGTGGTGATGCATAATGATTAAATGAATTTGGGTTTAAACTCTGCATGGTGGTACAACCATGTAATGCAAATCCAATACTCCCCACCCATAAAATTGCCTTTAAATTCACAGCAAAAATCTCAAAAATTTCACCCTTAAAAAATAGCGTAATTTAGTGCCTTTCACAATTTTATAATCTTGATTTTATTTATTATTTTTATAAATTTAATCACTAAAATCGCATACGTTTGAGATCTATACACATGTTGTTCATTTTAATTTGATGAATTTCACATTTCATTTCGATCTAGTGGTGTTTATGAAGAACATAAAAAAGAGCCTCCGAAGAGGCTCTTTTTTAAATCAACTTATCAAAGAGAGTTATATTTAACTAAATCGTCTAAGGTTAGAGAGGTTGAATTTGTATTCTCTAATACAATTAGATCAACTCGATTATATGTTAGGTCTGTAGATGATCCATCACGATCAAGTGAAACCACTGTATTTGCTCCTTGTTGGGTTAGGGTAACAAAGCTACCTAAATTGGCACTTGTTACATCCTGCCCTGCAAGTAATGCTGTAATATCAATTACATCACCATGGTCTGCATTAAAATCCTTCCAAATGTCAGTACCATTACCACCACTACTACTCGCGGTATTAAGTAGGTTATAAATCACAGTATCACCACCATTTGAATTAGTGGTGATCACATCATTAAATGCTGTACTTGTGAAATCTCGTCCTACACCAATTGTTAAGGTTGCAGTTGAAGTCTCGCCAGATAAAGATGTAAGTGTATAATTAAACGTTTCAACACCACCATAATTGGCAGTATTAGCTTGATAACTATACTCACCATCACCACTTATTGTCAGATTACCGTAAGTACCTGTAATCACAACATCACCTGAGCTTTGAGTCAGCGTTTGAGTACCAATCGTTAAAGTTGTGAACTTATTTGCTAAAATATCAGCAGTACCATCCGTAAAGATATTACCTGTTTCAGTTAATTCTGCGCTGTTAATAGCTTGATATGTATCAAGGTCTATCTTATTCATTGTTACTGTAGAGGACGTCAGCGTTAATGGGAACGCATTACCTAAGCCAGTTGAAGTTAAACCACTGAAACTATACTCAATAGTATAAGTACCTGAATTTAATACCAATCCACTAAAGTTAAAGTTAAGTGTAGTAGCACCCAAACTAGTACTAACATTTTGAGCAGTAAGTAGCTGCTGTGTCACGCCTAATGCATCTTTAAGAACTGCTGTAACTGTACCTGCTGTAATACTAGCAGTAAGAGAAGCATCCGAAATAGTTAGACTTGTTGATACAGAAGTTGCTCCATCATTAGGACCAACATCAAATGTCATTGATTTAGTCACAGCTGTATTGTTAGTGATATTAGTTAGACCTGTGGTACTAAACGTTGCAGCAACTGTAGTAGCTGGGTTATACAGCAAGGTCGTCGCAACGTCACCCACATCATTGGTGGCAGTCACTACTACCGCCTGATCTGCACCCACTTCTGTAGGATCACTTGGCCAAGTGATTAAGCCTTCGCCATCAATTCGGATATTTAACTGCGCAGTATCTTCTGAACCGTTAAAATCACGAATTGTATAAGTGAAGGTATCGACTTTACCAATGTCTGCTAGGTCTCCCTTACTTACATACTTATATGCACCGTTTGGTGAAATATAAAGCGTACCATAAGCACCTTCAACCACAGTATTGCCATTATCAATTGCTACGTCTGGATCACCTAACTCATTACTTACAAATTTAACGTAAGTCGTTGAGTTAACGAGGTCAGCACCATCCGTACTGCTGATCACGTTACCCTCAATTTCGTTAGAGCCTAGGTACTTATTAGTTTGATCTGTAATTTTGAAGTTAATACCACCAAATAGATTAACTGCTAACACACTTCCTAATGCATCAATTAATGCCCGTAACGCTCCGTCAGTCTCTTGAGGTTGAATAGATAATGTATAAATACCTTCTGGCAAATCCTCATAGTTAATTAAACCACTATAAGTATAACCAAAAGATAAATCCTCAATGCTTAATCCAGCATCAAGTGCTATCCCACCCTCAACAACAAAGTTTTCAGTTTGAGCAACTCCATTTTCATCTAAATATTGGCGCTGTAATACAGCATCTGCATACAAGGTATTACCTGTCAAAAGATCAACTAAGGTATTTAATAGAGATAAACTTAGTGTTGTCGATTTAAATCCACTTACGGCAATCTCAACATCACTTGTTTCATTTTCCAGTACATCAAAATTAAATGGTGTAGTGCTACCTATACTAATTGGAATTCCTACAAGTTCAACACCAAGTAACTGACCAGCCCCACCAGTATTACCAATATCATCACCAGGTTCTTCATAATAATTTTGAACTGTCGCCAGATCATCATTTGCAACGACCTGATCTACATAGTCTGGTGGCAATAAAGTACCGTCATCAAATGCTGTACCCGAAATATCGATAATGATTTGAGCAGTATCCGTTTGAGTACCATTTTGAATTGTATAGTTAAAGATCTCAGTCTTACCAAGAGCCTCCTCACCACTTGTTACTTTATAGGTAAATGCACCCGTAACTGTATTAATTTCAAGAACACCATAATCACCTTGGATTATTTCAATACCTGATACTGAAACTCCATCAATTTCACTAATAATCGTACCTACTGGTGCAACATCAACGCCATTCCCATTATCTTCAAAAACATTCGATGATAATGTATATGTAGGGAAAGCTTCCTCTGTACCATCGATTGTGATGTCTGTATTTTCATACAACGTCAAGGTATTAGTTACAAGTGGAGCAACTACCTGATTAATTAATTCATCTATGACTTCAACTGGTAAAACATCTAGCAATTGACTAACTACACTAGAAATTGGTAATCCAAGGGTATTTACAGGAACTAAAATTGCTTGAACTAGAGATACTATTGGTGCAGCTAATGCTGGAGTTAATACAGCATTAATTGCATCATAAATAGCTTGCTCATTTGATGCACCTAAGATAGCTTCCTCTCCACCAAGTTTATCTAACTCAATACCATAGATCAGATCAGACAAGAGACTACTATCTTTTGCAACTACAGCCGTGTATTCACCTTCAGGAAGATCAGACAATGTAACTGAAATACCATCTGGGTTATTCACAATTCCTAATATACCAACCCCACCAAGAGTAACAACTCCACCTTGGTTACCAATACGGGCTACTTCAGTTTGTACTCCATCTACATTTTGATAAACAATAAGCTGGAACGCTTCTGCGACAGATAAAAGATCCTGTTGTGAAGCTGTAATAGTGATATTGCCTGTATGTGCTTGACCTACATCATTTGGATCTTGTGGGATTGAAAAATCTGCACCTAAGATTTCACCTTCTGTACCACCTAGAAGGTCAATATAAGTTACGTCATTGTAACTTTCAGCATCACGCTCTATTAAAGCTTCTTGCCCCATATCCAATACATATTCATCATTAATTGCATTAAGCGTTGGGGTTACCGCTGGAATCTCGATATCCGTTAACGCATCAATTCGGTCTTGGAATGCGCCTGCTTCTGCTGGGAAGTCGGCAACAATGCCATCTACCGCTGCTTGCGCTGCAGCTTTCGCCGCTTGAGCATCCGCTAGATCTTGGGTTAAGGCATCCACTTCGGCTTGGCTGATTGAGTTATCCGCTTGCGCTGCCGTCAAGGCATCCGCCGCATCCTGATACGCTTGCTCTGCCGCTGCTACCAAGTCTTCTACCGCTGCAATTTCTGTTGCATCGTCAACACCGTTGTTGTTGCTGTCCGTCACCGCTGGAATCACGA
>NZ_VOZP01000010.1:0-165781 GCF_013419735.1 Acinetobacter sp. YH12064 | reverse complement strand
TGTTCAAATGGCGATTCAGCGTTTAATTGGTTTTGGGAAAAAAGAAGAGTTTAAGGAAATTTTGGCAATTTTAAGAAAGCAGAATCCTGATAGGATAAGGGTTCTGTGAAATTTGTCGTGTACAGAGGAAAAGTTGAATGATGACATCAAGGCTGAATTACCATTAAAGCGTATTTGGATTATCTCAAATGCTGAAGGTTAAGCTACGTAGAGTTTAATTTAAAAAAGTAAGGTTATGAAACATATAGATAAAAACAAAGATATAGCAGATTATACGCTCATTCAAGAGAATATAGTCTTGAAGCTAGATACCAAAGCAAAAGAACTGTTGGGATATTTCTTTGATGCTTTAAATTATATATATTCCGAAGTTAAGAAAAGTAATAATATTCAAAATATTAATTTTTTCTTACTAAGTTTAAAACCTAAAATTGATTGCATTATAGGAACAAAAAATAAAGAAGTAGTTTATCAGTTACTCAATACTGCTATAGCACAATGGTTTAAAGAGGATATCGGTTCTGCTTACTTAAAAATTGATAAACCTAGTAAGGTTTTGAAGAATAATAAGATATCTTTACCGCTACCACATTGTTCAAATGTCGACTTTATTAGCCCTGATCTTTATAAAAAGCACTTAGATTCCTACTATGATCCGTATATCTATGTATTAAAAATTAAAAATATTTTTATAGCACAAATTAATTTTTATCGCGCCCCATTACGTAAAAAGAAGTTTTATGTATTAAAAAATAAAGAGACTATACAAGTTGCGGGTAATTATGAACGCATTAATTCCTCCAAACTGAAAAAGAAAGCATATGATGACTTAGCAAGTCATGAAGATAGCAAACAAACAAATTACAGTCATAATTTATCGAGGTATAAGAAAAATCCAAAAATTAATGACTTGCGTAAAAAAAAGTATAAAGAAAATTTATCTAAGATGGAGCAAGGTCCTGTTATTACCTCGGGAAATAAAGGTAGTGATGAATCAATTAATTATGAAGCATGGAAACAATATTTTGAACGCTTTAAGAGTACTAACAACATTGATGTTGAAATAGCTTCAGAAATTCTAGAGGCCTTTAAGGAAGTTGATTCAAAACGCAATGAGAGTAATCGAAAATATTTACAAGAATATTATGAGAATGGGAAGCTAGGAAAATTTGGGTTACCACAGGCAAAATGGAGACATGGTACATATGGGATCAGCTCAAAAGAGCCAGATTTTTTTAGTAAGATAAAAGATTAGACTGCTATCTAATATTGAAAATAATTTGAGTCTGATGAATTGATAAAATTTATTGATTTGGTGAACTGGTGAACTAATGAAGGAGAAACTACTGTCCAAGTAGAATAAGAATCAGTGTTCAATACTACGTACCACTAGGTGTCCATTCAGATAAGAATATGCACCCAAATTATTTAAGAAAATATAATACTGAGTTTAACTATTTATTTTCACAAATATGGAACTGTGCACAAGTAACAACTGAATTAACTCCAGACCAAATTTACAATTTTAGTAATAATATGAGAAAATTTTTTGAAGTCTATAGCTATTTCAAGTATCCCTCTGATCAAAATAAATCAGAATTTAGGGAAAATTTCTTCGATTCAGAAAATAATCTTAATCAATTTAAACTTATTGATAGGATTGCAAATGAATACTCCCATGCAGAAGAAATATTTGATAGAACAATGAAACCAATTTCTTCTCAAGAAATGATTAATGCTGCAAAGTTTATACTGGAAAGATTAAAAGAAAACGACTTAACTCAATATAATGCTTTGGTGCAAAGTACTAAAGATATCCGTGAAGAAAATTAAGTGTACTAGCTCAAACCTAATCTAACAAATCCAGATTTTAATCACTCCCTGTTTTATTTAATACCTTCACTTGCCAAAGCTGATGTAGAATCCCAGTCAGCCCAAAGTTCAATATACATTTCTCGTATATTTTTATTCGTAGTCTTTTTCCAAATTTCCTCCCACCAAAAAGAAGTTTGTGTTTTACGAATAATGGATAATGGATGAATATCAAATTCTCTAATTTGATTGAATTTAGAAGAGTTTATTAAATAACTATCGATCAAACAACGGTGTGAGCTATCGTAAAGTGCTTTCCATAATCGAGCAAAACTTTGTAATGTGATTCGACCACCTTCACCAATAGAAGTTGAAATATGAGCTCTTGTTTCTAATACTTCTACAAATCCATTTTTTTGTTCACGAATAATTAATAATTCACCTTCATCTGAAAGACTACGTACAAAATGAATTTTTTTATTTCTGATAACAAAATTTCTTGATCTGTTTTCCCTGTAGTTAAAAATAATTTAGGTATATCGATTTCTGGATTCCCTATTACTTCAAAAAAAGAATGCGGTGTTGGATGCCCATACCCATGTACTAACCAGTCTTGATTAACACCTAAGAAATCTGCAATTTTTCTAAGTTCAGTAAAAGTTGGTTCTTGTTTTCCTTGAATCCAATCTAAAAATATTTCGGCTGTTTCATATCCAAGTCGTTCGGCGATTAAAGAATATTTAATTTCTTCAATTATACCAATATGAAGTTTACGCCATTGGCGACGATATTCAGGTCCATGTTTCTTGCGGTTCCATTCGCCCTCACCTAGAAACTTCATGCCTGTAGAGTCCATGAGTAGATGCAGCCCATCGCTACTTTTTTGGTAGCTGATTACAATATCAATATGCTTTTGTCTTCTACAAAGCGTGGTGTAATCTGGAGCTATCCAATTTAATCCGCAAAGTTTAATCAGACTTTGCACAAAGCCAGTGACCATACGTAAAGACAGACGGAATAAGGATTTAATCATTAAGCAGCATTGGATAGCTGCGTCGGAGTAGGTTTGATTTCGCCCTTGTTTGCCTTTTGATGGAGCATACCATTGCGTAGCAGGATCAAACCAAATGGCAATATTTCCGCGACTCATGAGTGCTCGGTTATATGCGGGCCAATTGGTTGTGCGGTAGATTTTGTGTGCAGGCTTCTTCATTTGAAAATTATATCGCTGAAAAACCCTTTACAGATAGGTTTGTACAACAAAGCCAATTATAAGTATAATTTAGTCTAAGCTCTCTTTGTGAATGTCTTAGATAGATAGAGTGTGCAATATATAAATTGCACACTTAGAATATGGTAGTCATCTTTACCAAAAGATGCATATTGTGCAAAAAATTGGGTGTATAAAACTGATAGGTGTGCCGTTTAACATTGCCAGCTATGCCCTGTTAACACACATGATTGCGCAAGTTTGTGGTCTAGGTGTAGGTGACTTCGTTTGGACCGGTGGGGATACACATTTATATGCCAACCATTTCGAACAAGCGCAGTTGCAACTGACACGTGAACCAATGGGTCTGTGCCAATTAAAACTCAATCCTGAAATTACCGATCTTTTCGATTTTAAATTTGAAGATATTGAAATCGTAGGTTATGAATCACATCCTGCGATTAAAGCCCCTGTTGCGGTTTAATTTTTAGAAATTCCAAGTGAAAAGCAAAATCCCGCTTTACCTCAAGCGGGATTTTGCATTCTAATAGACGGCAAATATTTCGGCTATTTGAGTTCAAACTATGGCATTTCAAAATTTAGAAATCGTGCACGTTGTCGCTATGGATCAGCAGCGCTGCATTGGTAAAGGGAATGATTTGCCGTGGCATATATCTGCCGATTTACAGCACTTTAAAGCCATCACTCAAGGCGGTGTAGTGGTCATGGGACGCAAAACCTTAGAGTCTATGGGACGTACCCTTCCGAAGCGTGTCAATTGGGTAATTACACGAGATAACACTTGGTCATTTGAAGGCACCAAAGTCGCATATAGTATCGACGAGGCATTAACGCAAGCTGTTGCTGATGTTGCAAGTTCAGAAAAACCAACGAGTTTGTTTATTATTGGTGGTGGTGAAATTTTTAAGCAAACCATCGGCATTGCAGACCGTTTAGAACTCACGCATGTTGAACTGGATGTTCAAGGTGATGCGCATTATCCTGAAATTCCTGCGGACTTTCAAAAAGTGGCGTCAGAACAACATATCGACGACAAAACTGGGATTGCTTTTGAGTTCGCAACTTACCGAAAATAAAGAAAAATCTTAAGCTAAAAGAAAAATATGCAACAGAGTGACCAACGAGCAATGTTCAAAAAAATAGGGCGAAGTATTCTTCATGCCCTATTTAGTGTATTTGTCCTCTGCTCTTCGATTTGGCTCTGTGCCGCCCTGTGGATACAGCAACCGGCAGGCTGGTTAGGCAGCCGCATTATCATTGGGATCTGGATTGCTTTCGCCCTGAGCATTTTAGGCATCTATATTACCCAACACTTTTTTAGCCGTCGTAAAGATGTCTTGATTTATATTGTGGGCTTTATCTGTGGTCTATTTTGGTATTTTGGCATGGAAGCACGCCAAGATCGTGAATGGAATCCTGAAGTAGCAGAAATTCTACATTATGAAAAGCAAGGCAATCTCGTCACCTTGCACAATGTGCGTAATTTCGACTGGCATGCCGATGGCGGCTATACCCCGCGTTGGGAAACCCGCCAATATGACCTGAGTCAAATCAATGGCGTCAACATCATTACCTCGTATTGGATGGGGCCGCAAATCGCCCATACCTTGGTCAGTTTTGATTTTGCTGACCGACCACCGCTGACATTTTCGATTGAAATTCGCAAAGAGAAAAACGAAGAATTCTCTGCGATTGGTGGTTTTTTCCGTAAATATGAACTGAGCCTTATTGCATCAGATGAAAAAGATATCATCTATACCCGCAGCAATACACGCGGAGAACAGGTCTATTTCTTCCCCGTAAACATGCCAAAATCTGAAATGCAGGCGCTGTTTATTGAATATTTACATAAAGCCGATGAACTGCAGACTCAACCTAAATGGTACAACACGCTCACCAGTAATTGTACAACACTGGTTTTTGACATGATTCAAGCTGTTTCCAAACATCAACTTCCAACCGATTACCGCTTATTTGCATCCGGTTATTTGCCGAATTATTTATATGACCTCCATGCCATAGACCAAAATTGGGATATGAAAACATGGTATCAAAAAGCCCATGTTAACCCTCGTGTCTCTCAAATCAAGCAACTGAGCAGTGAACAATATTCGAAGTTAATCCGACAAGGTTTGCCGCATTCACAGTCCAATCCAAGCGCCAATCAATTGTAATTCTTAAATATTGATACAAATATGGCTAGCTTATCTGTGCGATATTTGCTTAGATAGTTGAAATGCTTCCACGGGGAAATTCCGATGCTAAAACAAATATTTGTTGCTGCAACTTTGGTTTCAACTTTAGTGGTGACAGGCTGTGAAAGCATGCCTGCACAAGACAACACCATAACTGAAAATTTAAACCTATTACAAAACCGTACTTGGATTGCCACTCAGATCGGCAACACTCCAATCAAAACAGCACCCAATGCGCATAATATTCCAAGCATTCAATTCGATGCGGCTTCAAAACGTGTCTCAGGTGCAGACGGCTGTAATCGTATAATGGGTGGCTATAATGCTGGCAAAGACACCATAACGTTTGGCCCGATTGCTGCGACACAAATGGCTTGTCTCAATAACAATGGGCTAGAGCGACAGTACCATGCAGCACTCGAAAAGGTAACGCATTATCAAGTTTTTGGAAAAACCTTGAAATTGCTAGACCGTCACGGCAATTTATTAATTCAATATGAAAGCGCTGTTCAACCGCGTTAAATCATTAAAAAAGTCTGCTTCGGCAGACTTTTTTATTCACTGTTCAGTCATGCCAGAGACATTTAATGCACATAAACTAGTGATTAGTATACAGACGTACATTGCAGTTTTTAGCTATAACCCCATATTAAACATCAGGGAACAAAATAGGATTTCACTATGCAACAAGCGGTATTTGGTGGTGGGTGCTTTTGGTGTGTAGAAGCAGTTTTTCTACAACTAAAGGGCGTGCAAACAGTCGTCAGTGGTTATGCAGGGGGAGTTACTCAGCATCCGAGCTATGAGCAAATTTGTGAGGGGAATACCCAACATGCAGAAGTCATTCAGATCAATTTTGATGACAGCCAAATCAGTTTTAGCCAATTGCTAGATGTATTTTTCGCAACTCACGATCCAACCACGCTGAACCGTCAAGGCAATGATGTCGGTACACAGTATCGCTCAGTGATTTTCTATCAGGACGAATCACAAAAGCAGCTTGCTGAACAACGTATTGAAGAATTAAAAGCTGAAGGCATCAATATCGTGACTGAACTGAGTCCAATGCCAACCTTCTACCCTGCCGAAGAATATCATCAAAACTTCTTTGCACGTAACCCAAACCAAGGTTATTGTAATTTTTCAATACCACCTAAACTCATGAAATTACGTAGCAAATTTCAAGACCTACTCAAATCTGAGTGATCTAATTAAACGGCATCTATTTTCAAAATAGAGACATAAAAAAAGCGACATTTCAGTCGCTTTTTTTAGTTATCTTTGCTCAGTGCTTAGTTATCACTGGCAAAGGCGATATCGCTGAGTCCGGCTCCACTCGCACGCGACATCACTTGTGCAACTGTGTCATAACGTGATTCTTTATCGGCTTTTAATACCAATGCAGGCTTACGTTCTTGCTGACCAGCTGTATTTAGACGACTTTCTAAATCTTCGAGCGTGACAATATCACCATTCCAAGCGATATCACCCGCTGAGTTAATGCTGATGGTTACGCTTTCAGTTGGCAGATCAATCACTTCTGCAGTCGTTTGTGGCAAGGTTAATGGAATTGATGGGTTGGCAACAGTCGCAGTCACCAAGAAGATGATCATCAATACCAACATAATATCGATGAGCGGAATGAGGTTCATCTCATTCATGCCAGCATCGTTGTCTTCACCCAATTGAAAAGCCATTAAGCTTGACCTCCAGCTAAACTTTGCTGTGCAGTTTTCACGTCTTCTTTCTTCGCTGCAGATTCTTGTTGCAACATAGTATCAATCAATAAACCATGCGCTTGATCTTGCAATTCATTCGACAGTGTACGGTTAAAACGAACACAAATGTTATAAGCCAATACCGCAGGAATCGCCACAGCCAAACCAAGACCGGTCATGATCAAAGCTTCACCGACTGGAGTTGCCACTTGCGCTAAACCCGCTTGACCGCTTTTACCCACTGCTACAAGGGCATGGAAAATACCCCATACTGTACCGAACAAACCTACGAACGGTGCAATTGAAGCAATCGTACCCAATACAGATACGCCTTTTTCAGCATTAGCTTTTTCTACCGAAATTTGACGTAGTAATGCTTGTTCAGCCACAGCCTTACGTTGTTCAAAAGCCAAAGGAGCAAATTTCGCTTTCAGTTTGCTTAGTGCATCTGCAAGGTGGTTATACGCCACTTGTTTGAGCTGACGTGTGCCCATAATACGAAGAACGAAGATCGTCCAAGTCGCAATCGACATTGCAAGTAACACGAAATACAGTGTTTTGCTGACTGCATCTGCATGTTGCCAATAAACTGAAAAGTTCATATTCGAACTCCTAATGGGTTAGCCGGAATCTTAATTAAGTTTAAAGTTAAATGGTTGATCAACTCGCGTCGGAGTTGCGACACCATTATCAATATATTTGGATAAACGCGCACGCTTCACTGCTGCAGTCACTTTACGGTTCACAGCAGCACCACAAGTCGAGTTTTTAATCGTTGCTGATTCGACTTTACCTTCAGCACTTGCAGCAATCGCAACTTCAACTGTACACGACGCTTTTAATTCACCATCTTCAAATTGAACATTCGGTTTCTTAATCCAACTGACACCATTACCAATGCTTACAGTTTTAGGTGTCGGTGGCGCAGGTGGTGCTGGAGGCGCAGGTGGTGGTGCAACAGGTGCCGGAGGTGTTGGTTCAACACGAACGACTTTCGTTTCAGAAACCACAGTTGAAACAACAGGTGTTGGTGGTACGTTTTTGACCGCTTCAACAGTTGGTTTCGGCGCATCTTTCTTTTTCACCTGTTCCACTTTTTCCACTTTCTTCGGTGGAGGTGGTAAAGGCTTATCTACAATTTTAACTTCTTTTGGCTTTGGTGGCTCTTTCTTCGGTTCTGGTTTTGGCTTCGGAGGTTCTGGTTTTTTCTCTTCAACAATCTTCACAAAGCGAACTTTAATCGGATCTTTTTCGATCGGTTTAAGTTCTGGTGCTTTCATATTGCTGACCGCCCACAATACCCCCATATGCCCTGCCACAACAGCGAGAAGCGCAGTAATGATTTTCTTTTTCATCGGGTTAGGTGATTGCATCATTGGAGCGGGAGATTGACTCATTAAACTCAGTTACCTTGAAGAAGCGATTGCATTTATTTTGTCAAAAATACAATCATGCTCATCGGTTAGCACAATTAAAGTACGGCAATAATAAATGAGAAGTGTTTTCATTTGCAACTATTAATTCGTCAGATTTAATGACTTTTTTTAATCATAATATAAAAAAGGCATACCTAAAGTATGCCCTTTTATTCAAAAATTCATCTCGTTTTATTGAAATACAACAGTTTTATTACCATCGACAATAATACGATCTTCAAGATGCCATTTGACTGCACGTGCGAGCACATTACGCTCTACGTCCTGACCTAACTCGCGCAATTGTTCAACGGTAAAGTCGTGACTTACACGCTCTACGTCTTGCTCAATAATCGGACCTTGGTCAAGATCAGCAGTTACATAGTGCGCTGTTGCACCAATCAGTTTCACGCCTTTTTCATGCGCTTGCTTATATGGGTTCGCACCAACAAAGGCTGGGAGGAATGAATGGTGAATGTTGATCACTTTCATTTCCCATTTTTGAACAAATTCTTCGTCTAAAATTTGCATATAACGAGCAAGAACGAGTAAATCATTGCCTTGCATCAACTGATCAATTTGCTCATAAGCTTCACGTTTGTTTTCTTTATTCACAGGAACAACTTCAAACGGAATACCGAAATTTTCTACAGATTCACGTAAAGCATCGTGGTTAGACACGACTTTGGTGATTTCACATGGCAAACCACCACGTGCATGACGCCACAACAGCTCAAGCAAAGCATGGTCAACTTTTGACACCAAGATACCGACTTTCTTCACATCACTGACTAAAGCTAAACGCCAGTGCATGTTGTAACGCTCAGCAACATTGCTCGCAAATGTTTGAGTTAGACTTTCTTTACGGCTTTGTAAATTGTCCAATTCGAACTCAACACGCATGAAGTATCGCCCCCCTTGAGCTTCAGTCGCGTATTGATCAAGTGCGGTAATATTTGCTCCCTGATGATACAAAAAGCTCGATACAGCTTGCACAATCCCTGGTTTATCTTCACAGGTAATGAGTAAGCGTGCTGTGTTAGCGGTCGACATATTCATGTTGGTTTATATCACTAATCAGTTAAATTGAAAAAAGAGCCGAGTATTCTAACGCTTTTTAAAGCCAGACTAAATAGTCTTATTCAGTAACCTGATGCTTTACGTTTGAAAGACTTGCAAATAAGTCCGACGGCCCTAAAGTTTCGAGCAATCGCTCATAGGTTTCACGGCTTTCACCACGTAGATATGCGCCTTCTAAGAACACCATTTGTCGCAGTGCTTGCCACACCCACTTTTCTTCCAAAGTGTTGGAGTCGGTAATATGGCCCGACATATAAAGGAAGTTGGTCCAGTTGGTCAGCACGATCCACAAATTAATGGTTAAGGCCTCAATTTCAGAATCAGTCATCTGCATTAAACCTGCATCGACAAAGGCACGATAAATTTTCTGGCCTTGTTGCATGACTTGACCAGCAAAACGTGGATACATTTTACGGAAATCTTCATTATTTTCGACCAAGTGATAAACATCACGATGTAAAAAGCGATAAGCCCATAATTGGCTACTTAATACTTGAAAATAGCGAATTTTATCATTGGCATCTAATTGACGATCATCAGGAAGCGCTAACATTTCTAGCGTTTCTTGCTGATATTGCTCCATTAATTCCTTAATAATTTCACTTTTATTTCGGAAATGGTAATACAAGTTACCTGGGCTCATTCCCAGTTCAGCAGCAATATGATTGGTTGTCACTGAACGCTCGCCACGCTCATTAAACAACTGCAAACTCAGCTGCAAAATACGTTCTTTCGTTTTTAAGGTTTTGGTGTGAGACATCCTAAAACAACCATTTATTTCAAAGCATTAGAACACTAACACATAAAGTAACTTGACTATTTAGAGTATTTGCTCTAAAAATTAATTAATCGCTAATTTGGATATGGTCGTGCGACATGAATAGTCAAACAAAAACAACTTCAATGACACCACATTCTTTTGATCACCAGCATCTCAACAATATGTTGGAACAGCAGAAACAATCGTATTTACGTTACCCATTGCCTACAGCGAAGGAACGTATTGACCGTTTGGCTCGGCTTAAGCGTATCTTAGTTAAGTATCAAGATCAATTTGCTGATGCAATTAATCAAGACTATGGTAACCGTTCTATTGGTGAAACCAAGATTGGTGAGTTGCTCACATGTCTTGAACACATCAAATATTATAGCAAGCATTTGACAGACTGGATGAAACCATCCAAACGCCATGTCGGAATTATTCATCAACCTGCAAAAGCATGGGTGCAATATCAACCGCTTGGTGTCGTCGGCATTATTACGCCATGGAACTACCCACTGCTTCTTTCTATAGGCCCACTGATTTGTGCTTTGGCTGCGGGCAACCATGCCATGATCAAAATCTCGAGTGCCTCTGCGGCATTCGGTGATGTATTAGAAAAAGCCCTCGCAGAAGCATTTCCTCAAGAATTGGTCGCAGTCGTCAATGGTGGTGGCCCAATTTCAGATGCGTTTAGTCACCTTGCCTTCGATAAAATGATTTTTACTGGCTCAACCAATGTCGGTAAAACCGTCATGGCTGCTGCGTCTGAAAACTTAGTTCCTGTGATTTTAGAATTAGGCGGAAAGTCACCTGTATTGGTTCATCCGTCTATTGACCTTGCGGATGTTGCACAGCGTCTTGCGGTTGGTAAACTTTGGAATGCAGGTCAAACTTGTGTTGCACCTGATTATGTGTTCTTACCTCGTGGTAAAACTGCTGAATTTTTAGATCACTATAAAGTGTGCGTTGAAGCTATGTACCCAAGTATTGCTCATAATCAGGACTACACCTCGATTATTAATGACAAGCAGTACAAGCGCCTACAAGGTTATTTAGAAGATGCACGTGATCAAGGCGCACAAATCATCAGTTTTAACCCACAAAATGAAAATGTGGACGCTGTACGTAAAATTGCACCGACTGTTTTAACGGGTGTCACTCCAGACATGCAAATTATGCAGCATGAAATCTTCGGTCCGATCCTTCCGATCATGGAATATGATCAAATTGACGAGGTTATTGCTTTTATTAATAGCCGTCCTCGTCCACTTGCTTTATACTATTTCGACTTTGATCAGGCACGTGCCGACTATGTCGCAACACGTACCCATTCAGGACATTTCGGACAAAACACGGTATTAACCCATGTGGCTCAAGATGACCTGCCGTTTGGCGGTGTGGGGGCTTCGGGTATGGGGAAATATCATGGTCCAGAAGGTTTCTTCAGTTTGTCGCATGAACGCTCGGTGATGTCGAATCCAAAACTCTATAGTTTGAAATTCATTCTTCCACCGTTCAATAAGCCGATCCACAAACTGATTTCGAAGACACTTCTTCGATAAACGATCAAGGCATGAACGATCACACTAGGTGATCGTTCGTTTTATGCAAAATCGCTTGTCTTTTAAGCGCATTTTTGATATAAAACGCCCCTTGAATGAATTCAATGTTTTTTTTGACTGGCCATACAGATTTGCTGTTGGCTAAATCAATGGAGTTACACCATGTCTAAGGTTTGCCAAGTTACCGGCAAGCGTCCAGTCGTTGGTAACAACGTCTCACACGCCAACAACAAAACTAAACGCCGGTTCGAGCCGAACCTGCATCACCACCGTTTTTGGTTAGAAAGCGAAAAACGTTTCGTACGTCTTCGTCTAACTACTAAAGGTATGCGTATTATCGACAAATTGGGCATCGAAAAGGTTGTTGCTGACCTACGTGCTCAAGGTCAAAAGATCTAAGGAGCTACGAACATGCGTGATAAAATTCGCCTAGTTTCTTCTGCTGGTACAGGTTATTTCTACACTACCACTAAGAACAAACGTACTATGCCGGAAAAAATGGAAATCAAAAAATTTGATCCAAAAATCCGTCAACACGTAATTTTCAAAGAAGCTAAAATCAAATAATTTTAGTTTTTTGAAAAAAACGACCTGCTTAGGTCGTTTTTTTTTGCATTTTTTTTATTCGAATTGCTAAACTTTCAAAATGCTTTTGGCACTTTTTGTGCTTGTCTTTTTTACCCTTAACTTAGGCTTAAGGAGTTTTTAGTGCCTCATGATGTAGAACTCATAATATTACTTGCTGTTGGCTTTGGTTTTGCCTTAATTTTTGGCTATATAGCTGCGCGCCTGCGACTTCCTCCCCTCATCGGCTATCTGATTGCCGGTATTATTATTAGCCCAAATACGCCTGGAGTAGTTGGTGACATCCATCTCGCCAACCAGTTGGCCGAACTCGGTGTCATGTTCCTGATGTTTGGCGTGGGTATGCACTTTTCACTCAATGATTTGATGCAAGTCCGTCGTATTGCTTTGCCCGGTGCCATTTTACAAATTGCAGTGGCGACCTTACTGGGTATGGGAATTTCCATGCTTTGGGGCTGGAGCATGGGCTCAGCCTTAGTGTTTGGCTTAAGTTTGTCGTGTGCAAGTACGGTGGTTCTCCTCAAGGCTCTCGGTGACCGAGGCTTACTTAACTCCGTGAATGGTAAAATTGCTGTAGGCTGGCTCTTGGTTGAAGATCTGGTCATGGTCTTGGTTCTGGTCTTACTCCCTGCCACAGCAGTATTGCTTGGTGGACAGCCACTCACAGAAAGTAGTGCAGATGAAAATATCTGGCTCACCCTTGGTATTACCTTACTCAAAGTGGCAGGTTTTATTGCCTTTATGCTAATCATTGGTAAACGCTTAGTGCCAATGATTATGCAAGTGGTTGCGCGCTTAGGCTCACGTGAATTATTCACGCTCACCGTGGTTGCAGCAGCCGTGTCTATTGCCTTTGGTGCCTACAAGGTATTTGGTGTATCCATGGCACTGGGCGCATTTTTTGCTGGGATGGTAGTCAAAGAATCGGACTTTAGTCACCGTGCAGAAGAAGAAACCCTTCCACTTCGTGAAATTTTTTCGATTCTGTTTTTCGTCTCCGTCGGCATGCTGTTTGATCCACGGATCTTGATTGAACAACCGCTTCACGTCTTAGCTGTGGTCGGCATTATCATGATTGGTAAGACCATCGCTGCAATGGCGTTGGTGTTGTTCTTCCGTTACCCCATCAATACCGCATTAACCGTTGGGGCGAGTTTGGCGCAGATTGGTGAGTTCTCGTTTATTTTGGCGACCTTAGGTGTATCTCTAAACCTCCTTTCCATGGAAGGACAAAACCTGATATTGGCAGGTGCATTAATTTCGATTACGCTAAATTCATTTGTATTTTCTGCCATCGAGCCTATGCAGCGACTCATCCGTGAGCGCTCGAATTTGGCCCGTTTACTGGAACGTAGTAGTGACCCATTAGCCATGTTGCCGGATGAGGTCTCACAGGATTATCTGCGTGATCAGGTGGTGCTGATTGGTCATGGTGAAGTCGGTCGTCGTATTACCCGCGAATTAATGAATGAAAACATTAAAGTGGTTATTGCTGAAGAAAACCGTGAAATCGTGGAAAACTTGCGGGAAAAAGGCATCGCTGCGGTATCCGGTGTAGCAACAGAACCGGGTGTTTTAATTCAAGCCCATATTCAACACGCACGCCTTTTGGTCATTTCACCTATGGATATTTTAGATATTCATAAAATTGTCGACATTGCAAAAATGCTGAATCCCTCTATCCAAGTATTGGTTTGTGCGGAAAGCAAAGAAGAAGCTGAAGTCATTCGTCGTGACAATGTCGGTGAGGTTTATTATGCCAAAGAGGAAATGGCGAAAAATATGAGCAATCATATTTTAAATCAAATCCAAATTGCGCATCACCAAACACCGACACACTAAATGCCTAAATAAAACGCTTAGGGGCAATACCAAAAAGGCGATGCATTAAAGCATCGCCTTTTTTTAATGGATATAATTCATTAATTTTAAAATTACAAATAATTGAATTTAAAAAACATATTGATAAAATAAGCATCAAACGAAGCATCATTTTTAAAAACTTCAAACAAGAAACGAGAAAAACATGTACATCCTCTATTTAGGCCTTGCCATTATTTTGATTGGTGGTCTGGGCTTTCTCATCGCTGCATTTAAAACCAGTATTTTATGGGGACTGGGCTGTCTATTGTTTTATCCCATTTCCATCGTCTTTCTGATTCTGTATTGGCAAGATGCCAAAAATCCTTTTTTCTTACAGCTCATCGGGGTCTTTATTGTATTTTTAGGTTCGATACTGATCTCACCTACTGAACTGGGCACAGTCTAAGTGCCATTTTGGATATAAAAAAACGCACCAAAAGGTGCGTTTTCATTATCATGATCCGCAAAGTCAGCAGCTATATGATTAGCTCATATATTTTGGCTTTTCATCAACCACTTCGGCATGCCATTCATCCACTTGTTTTTCTAACAAACCAAACAATGCAGCCTGAATCATTTGCTGAGCGATCACACTCATTTGATCGCCCAAAATATTGCGTAATTCTTCATTGAATTGGATAGTCACCAAAGGCTCTTTTTCTGAGCCTGCATTACGCAATGCCAACTCACCACCTTCCAATTGAACCAGCTCTAAAATTGCTTCCTGGTTCCCAAAGAGTTCTTTCAACTGTTCTATAGACATATATCCCTCCATGCGCAACATGGTGATAAAGGCATCTGCACTTTGTATTACTTAGATAATCTTATATCGGGTTAAATAAATTTATTTCAAGTAGCAATAGTCCGATTAGAACTCCACCATCTCGTTACGAAATCCATCAATTAATTGAGTTAGATCACGATGCCATTCACGCAAAATAGCGGTATCTGGCAACCATGCTTGCGGTGTTTGGGTAACTTTAATAATTAAATTTGAAGACGTTTCATCTTCTGGCTCTGGTGCAGACGGTTCAGGTGCATATTGACACATACGATGTGCGCGTTTCAGCTCTGCAATAAAGCCCTGCTTTGCCAATTGCTGCATAACAGTCACTTCAGGTGATACCTGACCTTTTTCAGCCATCAGCGTTTCAATCGACTTTAACGTGGGCGCAGGATCATTTAAACGATAGTAACGCACCAACTCTTGTAAAAACGCAAGTACTGCACCATGCAAATGAAAAACTGCTGCTTCGCGATAAGCCTGAGCTTGTTGAACATGATCGGTCTGCTCAGCTTGCTGACATGCAAGACGGCTAAAATATAACTTTTGATTGGTACGATCAGCATGAAAGCGAGCAACACGAGACATGAACAATTCCCTAAATTTTGGCGTTTTTCTACATGAATAAGCTTAAACGGATTTTTAGGAAATTCACAATAAATATTATGGATGATCGATTTCAATTAAATAAATGTCACGCTTTGCGGGAACAGGCATATCCCAATCAATCATCCTGATATTTTCCAGACGCCAAGCCCAGTACCCTGCTGCCCAATATGTCGCCTGCGCTTGCTCTACCTCTGTTTCAGTCCATGCATGAACGTCATATACATCAACCATCGCCACTGCACGTCCAATATCTTCATCTCCGCTTTCATGTAAGTAGAGTTGATTTTCCACGATCACTAAATCTTTTAAAGGCAAATGTTCGGGCTGCCATGAGCGGACTTCAAGCGTTTTAAGCCCACAAGCAATGTTCAAACCAGATGGCGCAACAATCGACAAAGCCGAGTAGCATTTTTTCATAGATCACCGATAAAAAAAGGAGCGTAACGCTCCTTTTTAAATTTATGCTTTAGGCTTATCTTCAGCCGCTTTTACGCGAATACCCGCACCTTTGACTTTCAAAGTATTCAGGCCTTTAATCGCTTTTACAGCTTCACGACCATTTGGCATTTCGACAAAACCAAACCCTTTCGATTTACCTGTGCTTGCATCCATAACAACAACAGCAGACTCTACTGCGCCAAATGGTTTAAACAGTTCAACCAATTCTGCTTCAGTAACTGAACGCTCTAAGTTACGTACTAAAATTTTCATTCAATCTTCCAAATAGACAGCATCATCAAAAAGCATTTGTCTATTTTGCTTTTTAACTTGCGTGTAAATCACGTCAAAAATCTATTTTAATCGAGATCGATACCAAAATCTAAATTAATCGATTTTCTTTCGATTAACGCACTTTTTACGGTTTGCTGACGGGTTTTATAATGTGTTTCCAAACTACATAGGTTTCGAGTTAAATCATTCATAAAGTAACTTTCTACTTTACGCCCTTGCTCATCGACAGTTTCACGCGCCCAGTGGTTCAAGTTTTGCTTAGTCAAAATCAATTCATTTTGCGCACGTGTCAGCGCCACATATAACACCCGACGTTCTTCTTCCACTTCATCGAAATTACCTTGGGCACGTGCATGCGGATATTGCCCTGGTGTGACATTCGCCACATAACAGACTTTTTGCTCCGTTCCTTTTGCCGAATGAATGGTAATTAAAGTCACGACATCATTGTCAGATTGCCGTTCAATTTCAGAAATAGACACAGGATCGAGCACATACTCTTCAAGAAATTCACTGAGCTGTGTATGCTTTGATGCCAGTTGTTTCACCAAATCAAAATCCCCGACACGGCGGTTCCAATCTTTTTTATAGTTTTCTTCCAGCTGCTCAGAAATCGCTTGAACAGCCAAGCTTACACATTCTTTGACTTGATCTTTCAACACCGACATTTGCTTCATCATCAGAATCGCTTGATCAGGTACTTTGCCAAACTTTTCCAACTTGGTTGCAATGGCTTGCATTTCTGGCTCGAGTAAAATCTGCTGCGATAACTTACTCGCACCTACATCACCCACACCATTCCACAAGGTTAAAAAGCGCATCCATGCAATATCATCTAAAGGATTGGCCACTACACGCAATACACTGAGTAAGTCTTTTACATGGGCTGTTTCAAGTAATTTCATGCCGCCAATAAAGCGATACGGCACGTTTGCGGCAATACAGGCCGCTTCAATATGACGAGCAGCAAAGCTTGAACGCACAAGCACCATATGATCCGACCATTTGCTGCCTTCGAGGTAATGGCGCTCTTTAATATCAATGGCAATCCATCTGGCTTCATCAAACTCATTCGGGAAAATATGCATTTTCGGCTTAATCCCTTCACCACGATAGGCATCTAGGCGTTTGTCATATTTAATTTCACTTTCATCCAACAACCAATTCGACAGATCTAAAATTTCTTGGGTTGAACGATAATTTTTTTCGAGTTTGAAAATCTGTGCGTCGGGTACACGCTCTTTGAAATGATGAATATTTTCAAAGTCTGCACCACGGAAGCCGTAAATGGACTGTGCATCATCGCCGACACAGAACAAGCTGACACGTTCTTTTAGTGGCTCAAGTAACGCCCATTGCAGCGGATTGGTATCCTGCATTTCATCAACCAACATGTGGCGACAAATTGAAGCGACATAATCGACCAGTCCATCTGATTCCGCCAAGGCTTTCGCCACAATCGCCAAGATATCGTCATAATCTAAAAAACTACGCGCACGTTTACGAGCTTCGTATTCTTTCATGATATCCGCGATTTGATCTTTTAACGCAAAGTACTCAGGCATTTGCTTTTCCATGGCAATGCTGAGTTTTTGACGGGTATTCCGCGCAAAGGAATACAGATCACAGAGTTCTTTCGGCTTGGGCAAGTAATTGGGGTTTTTCTTATCATCACGACCACGAATCAGACGGAACATCATGAGCTGATCATCACGATCAATAACCGAAAACTGTTCTAGACCAAAGGCTTTTGGAATGCGGCGCAAAAGGTACATACAAAAGGTGTGAAAGGTTGATGCGCGTAACCCTTTGGCTTGCTCACCTAGAGCCAGCTCCACACGAGCGACAATTTCACTGGCCGCACGGCGAGTAAAAGTCAAAATTTGAATTTGATTAGCAGGCACGCCTTGATCAATTAAATAAGCTGCACGCGCCACGATGGTTTTGGTTTTACCACAACCTGCTCCTGCCAAAACCAAGCTATGCTGTGCTTCTGTTGTTGCGGCTTGTTTTTGTTGAGGATTTAATTCATCAATCAGGTTGGCTAAACTCATGGTGTCTCATCGTGCTATGTGAGTTGGTAGTTTAACAGAGCTACCCTAAATTCACAGCGTAGACGACTACAAAGTGACTCAACTTGACGCGGAAACACACCGTTTTAACCATGACTATTCATTTAAAATTTTCATTGTTTATACAGTAAAAAATCAGTAGATTTACAAATCAATATCATTAGAAAAACAAAGACCTATTTAAATCCATAGGCTTATAACTTTAGAAAATAACCGTCTCTAGGAATCATGACATGTTCAATAGATTTTCACAGCTTTCTCTGTTGGTACTGAGTAGTAGTTTTTTTCCATGTCCAAGTATTCAAGCTGCAGATAAACTTAGCCCCATGACACCTAGTGAGTGCCAAAAAGATTTTAACTTTAGCTCTGAATTTATACTCAAAAATGATGCGGGTATTCGAGCAAAAAACTGGGACAACTATCCAGAAAATATTCAAAAGGTCATAAATAAGCAAAACGCTAAAATTACACAAGTAAATTCGGTCGATGCCTGTAAAGAAATCACCAATCACTTTCTGAAATCTATCCGTAAAGGCCATCTGAGCTTAGGCCGAAAAACCATATCAGAAGCCATCACAGAGAGTTCAACAATACAATCAAGCAATCTCGTGACCACGCAAAAATTATCTGAGCAGACAACCTTAATTACTATCCCAACTTTTGCTCTGTCTGTTCAAGATCAACTTGAAAAGATCATTCAAGACAATCAAAACCAAGTGTTAGACGCACGTTATTTAATTCTTGATCTACGCAAAAACTCAGGCGGATTTGATATATCCACTTTTGGGAGCAGCTGAGTATTGGTTTGAAATACCCCAAATTTATGCATCTACAGAAAATATTCAATCATGGAAAGAAACAGCCAAAACCTTACCTGATGGGGAAATCAAGGTAGAATTTAATCGTATGATTGCTAAACTTGAAAGCAATAAAAATAGCTGGGTTGGGATGACGAAGCAGAAAGAGGAAAAATATGTGATCGCCCATTCAGACGTCAAAGCTACGCCCAAAAAAGTTGTTATTCTGTCAGATGAAGAATGCGGTAGTTCGTGTGAAATGTTTATTTTAACCGCACGTCAAAATCCGAATGTTTTAGTCATGGGGCGTAACACTTATGGTGCTTTAGATGCATCGAATATTCGAACCATCAAAACGCCATCTCAACAATTCACACTGTATTATGCAACCACATTTATCCACCGCCGTACGGGGCAGCAAATTGACGACATTGGTATTGCACCTAATATTCGCCTCCCTAAACCGCAAAATCCAACTGAGTACGATGCAGAAGTCACATTGGCACAGCACTATTTAGAAAATCGCTTATAGAAGTAACACTTTTCAGAACCGATCCATCTTAAGAGGAGTAGGTTCTGATCTTTTACATATAGAATTGATGAGATCTGTACAACTTTTTTCTAAGTATGTTTCGGCATTTTTTAATGCATCTTCCAACTTACAATCTGGTGGATTAATCCCAACAATCTGTGTGAAACCTAAATCATAAAGTTCTGTTATTTCCTCACCCACTAGACCAGCAAAGGCGATCACAGGTTTATTACACTTTTTTGCAACCTGTGCCACACCAAATGGTGTTTTACCGAACTTAGTTTGATGATCAATTTTCCCTTCACCTGTCAGCACATAATCTGCCTGTGCTATTTTTTCATTCAACTGACATTGTTCAATGACCAATTCCACACCTGATTGCATCGATGCACCCGCAAAAGCCATCAACCCAAAACCTAATCCACCTGCAGCACCTGCACCTGCGACATCACGTAAAGTACAACCCAGTGTCGCTTCAACGACATTGGCATAATGATTGAGGTTCTGATCTAACTGACGCACCATCTCCTGCGTTGCGCCTTTTTGCGGGCCAAAGATATGGGATGCACCATTTTCACCACATAGTGGATTAATGACGTCGCTGGCAATGATAATTTCTGTATGCGCTAAACGTGAGTCGAGCTGCGTCAAATCAATACTGTTAATTTGATCAAGACAACCACCACAAACTGCTATTTCCAAGCCATTTTCATCTAAAAATTGTGCCCCCAATGCCTGTGCCATACCTGCACCGCCATCATTGGTCACACTCCCGCCCAAGCCAATGATAATTTTACTTACTCCGAAGTCTAGAGCAGCCTGAATCATTTCGCCCGTACCATAAGTTGACGTCAGTAAAGGATTTCGCTGAGCCATATCGACAAGATGAATTCCATTGGCTTTTGCCATTTCAATCACTGCGGTTTTTCCACCGTCGATCAAACCGAAATATGTCGTCACACCTTGATTGGGCAAAGGACCTGTAAGCGCTATCGTCACTTTTTGACCGTCGCAAGCACTGAGTAACGCATCTACAGTTCCCTCACCGCCATCTGCCATTGGCACAGCGATGACATTTGCGTCAGGTATGAGCTTTAAAATTGCACGCCGCATCGCGTCACAGGCTTGTTGAGCACTCATACTTTCTTTAAATGAATCGGGCGCAAGAACAAAAGTGGTCATCTAAATGCTCAAAATAAAACTTGTCCTCAACCATAACGGTTTTAAAATAGCAGGTATATCTAAAAACATCAGAAAGGTTCGAAATGTCACGAATCAACCTAGGTCAGTCTGCACCTGAGCTATATAAAAAAGTTGCAGAACTTGATGCACTGGCAATGCAAAAAATAAATGAAGCTGGCCTAAGTGAAGGTTTAGCCCATTTACTCAAATTACGTGCATCCCAAATCAACAAATGTGCGTTCTGTATTCGCATGCATGCACACGATGCACTGAAAACAGGTGAAAGCATTGAACGCATTAGCCTACTCAATGCATGGCGTGAAACTGCGTACTATGACGAAAAAGAACGTGCTGCTTTAAGCTTGATCGAAGCAATTACATTGATTGCCGAAGGCCAAGTTCCTGATGCCGTCTATGAAGATGCCCTACCATTTTTAACGGATGATCAAATCAGTGCGATTGAATGGCTCGCAATTGTCATTAACACATGGAATCGTATCGCCATTAGTAGCCGCTATAGCGTGAAACCTTAACGGGTTGTACACATTAAAAGTGAATAAAAAAAAGAGTGCCTCAGCACTCTTTTTTTATTTATCAGATCCGCAAGCAGCTTACTGCTCTGCCGAGCTTTTCGGCACTTCACGTCGAATATAAGAAGCCAAAGTAAGGTAGTTGACCCCTTGGAATAAAATATCAACCGCCAAGAATAATCCTAATACCCAAAATGGCGCATCAGGCGAAATCAAAATGATCACACCCGTAATCAAGGTCAATAGACCTGAAAATAGCGTCCATCCCCAACCTTGAAATGCTCGAAATAGCACAGCATTAAAGATACGAATGACCCCTGCAATGATCAAGATAATCGCCAATAAATTGGTCAGGACAATGGCTGTTTTGACAGGCGTTGTAAATGCATAATAGCCTGCGACCAAATACAGCACACCAAATAGTGCCCAGAACCAGCGGTAACCGCCTTCAAAAATTTTAAATGCTGCGATGAAGTGGATTACTCCACCTAACATCATCAGCACACCAAAAATATAAATCACCGTAAGTGTCGCAAATGGCAAAGCTGCCAAAAGGACCAATCCGAAGACCACCAATAAAGCACCTAAACCGAGATACCACTTACGGTTTTCATGGAGCTGACTGCGAATTAAATCGTTGCCTACTGTTCTCATGTTTTTTCTCAAGTTATTCGTTATTCAATGGATTATGCAACTTCATGATGACGAAAAATAAAAGAAAAGTCCAAATCTTATCCACACTGCTGACTTAGACTGTGGATAAGATAGGTTTTATCCACATTATTTTTTCCATCCCACTTCAATTGCTGTGATGTCATTCACCACAGTATCAGCTAAATCTTCTGGCATTTTACTTTGCGTCTGTGAGGTAGGAATATGCCCCGCCATTAATTCAGCTTTGTTTTGTGGAAACAAAGGCTGCCGCTGGGGTTCTGCATAACCGACAGGGAAGATTGGCTGACCTGTGGCCAAATCATACTTATCCGTTGCACCAAAAGCGTGTAATAACTCATGGGCTAAAACGATTTTATTCTGCGCTGTCTGTTTATTCGATGCAAATAAATTCACCGATCCAATTCGACCATTTTCCAAAGCTGTGGAATGTTTAAGTTCTTTGGTTTGGTTCGGATCGTAATAATTTAGAAAGAGCGTGACACTCGAAACCCCGTCTACATTTTCATGCTGTTGCCAAGCATAGTAGCGGAATTTCAAACTCCATAAGATAACGTCCAACATACCGGCGTCATTGGGTACTTTGGGAGGTAAAACTTTCAGCTCACGACCTAACTTAAAATACACATAAGTCGGTTGCCCTCGGTATTTCTGTGCTGTCGCTTGTAAATATTGTTGAACATCATTTAAATCATTGACAGAGAGCTGCTGTATATAAGCTTGAGTGCTCTCTCGACCATCTGCATTAATTGGATGTAACAATACAAAGATCGGTTTACTCCAGTCTTGGTTTTTGTCTTTATAGGCATTGACTGCGACCACTAGTAGAATCAGCAGTAAACACAGTACCCGAATTTTTTTCCACATTCCCCAAGATCTCAATTAATTTTTAGCATTTATTTTCAGAATTAAAACAGAACATTCTTAAAATGTCTTGGACAATTTAAAAGCTCAATAGATTGCCTATCATCAAATATCCCTGATCAAAAGACATAAAAAATGCCGACCGAAGTCAGCATTTTATTGATTTTAAAGCTTAAGCCTCAACCCACTTACCGTCTTGGTACACCAAAGACCATTTGGTTTGTTTGCCTTCAGCATTTTCAGAACCAATATATTGCGCTTGGTTCTTACGGCTGAATTTCACCAATGTTGGGTTTCCTTCAGGATCGACATCCGGCGCTTGCAAGATGAACTGATATTTTGCATCCAACTGATCTGCGACAGAACGTAGTTCAGCCACTTTCGGTGCACGAGTTTCACGTACTTTCGGGAACTTACTTGCAGCTAAGAATAAACCTGCTGCGCCATCACGAAGGACAAAGAAGTCATCATGTTTTGTTGAACGTAAGTGCTCCATTTTAATTGGATCTACACGTGGAGGTGCAGGCTGACCACTCTTCAACACTTTACGTGTATTGTCACAGCTATTACATGCAAAGTAAGGACCGAAACGGCCTGTCTTCAATTGCATTTCGCCATCACATTTGTCGCACGGAATGGTTGGGCCATCATACCCTTTGATTTTGAACTCACCTTCTTCAAGCTCAAAACCAGCGCAGTCTGGGTTATTACCACAGATATGCAACTTACGCCCACCATCAATCACATAGCTATCCATGGCTGTTTCACAGATTGGACAGCGTTTTTTCGACATTAAATCTGCTGTTTCTGCCGAGTCATCGTCAGACAGTGCAGCCAATGATTCTACAGGTGTCAGGTTTAAAGTTCCCTTACAACGCTCTTTAGGTGGTAAGTTATAACCTGAACAACCCAAGAACACGCCTGTAGTCCCTGTACGAATCTGCATCGGACGATCACATTCTTTACAGTGCACAGCATCCACTTCTACAGGTAAATTACGGCGCATGCCATTTTCACCCTGAGCTGTGGTTAAACGTGTTTTAAAATCACCGTAGAAGCTATTGAGTAACTCTTTCCAATTACGATCACCATCGGCGACTTTATCTAGTTGACCTTCAAGATCTGCCGTAAATGCATAGTTCATCAAGTTATTAAAGTTTTCATCGAGACGGTCTGTCACGATTTCACCCATTTTCTCGGCGAACAAACGACGGTTATCGAGCTTCACATAACCACGGTCTTGAATGGTTGAGATAATCGCAGCATACGTCGATGGACGACCAATCCCTTTTTTCTCAAGCTCTTTGACCAATGATGCTTCAGTGAAGCGCGCAGGTGGTTTAGTAAAGTGTTGCGATGGATCTAATTTTTCAAGCTTGAGTACTTCACCGACTTTTACAGCAGGCAACAGTACATCATCATCCGATTTGTTTTGACCACGCACTTTAGTGAAACCATCAAAAACCAATGTACGGCCTTTGGCTTTGAGTTCAACACCATTGGCATTGACTAAAATCGTTGATGATAAATATTCTGCAGGGGTCATTTGACATGCAACGAACTGACGCCAGATCAGGTCATAAAGACGCTGTGCATCACGCTCTACACCCACCAAACTATCGCCTTTTAGCGCGACATTTGATGGACGAATCGCTTCATGGGCTTCTTGCGCACCCGCTTTATTGCCGTAGCGATTTGGTTTAGCCGGTAAATATTTTTGACCAAACTCAGTTTCAATATGACCACGAACCATATTTACAGCGTCATCACTCAAGAATGTTGAGTCTGTACGCATGTAGGTAATAAAGCCGGCTTCATATAAACGCTGTGCCAACATCATGGTTTTCTTCACAGAAAAACCTAAACGTGTACTCGCTGCTTGTTGCAGTGTAGACGTGATGTATGGCGCACTTGGATTAACCTTGGTTGGTTTATCTTCACGAGCTGAAACTGTGTAGTCGGCATCTTTAATCAGGTTCAGTAAAGCATCCGTTTCAGCTTTGTTGTGCAGTTTTAAAGTCTTGCCATTTTGCTTCACTGCTTCTAAGCGGATATCATCTTTCTTCGACTTGGTATCTGCAAAAACTTGCCAAAATTCTTCTGGAACGAAGGCACGAATTTCACGTTCACGCTCAACCACAAGTTTAACAGCCACAGATTGCACACGACCTGCCGATAAACCACGGGCGATTTTTTCCCATAAGAGTGGCGAGATCATAAAGCCCACAATACGGTCGAGGAAACGACGGGCTTGTTGAGCATTGACTTTATCTGTATCGAGGCGAGAAGGATGTTTAAACGCTTCTTGGATGGCATTTTTGGTAATTTCGTTGAACACCACACGTTGATAACGTGAGTCGTCACCGCCAATCACTTCTTTTAAATGCCAAGCAATTGCTTCTCCTTCCCTATCCATATCCGTTGCGAGATAGACCTCGTCAACTTGCGATGCAAGCTTTTTCAGTTCCGCAACAACATGTTCTTTACCCGGTAGGACTTCGTACTGTGCCTTCCAGTCATTTTCAGGGTCTACACCCATACGATTAACCAAAGCTTTTTGTGCTTTTTTGGCTTTTTCAGCTTCAGTTAATTTTGCACGAGTTACTGGCTTTTTCTCTGCTGTTTTACTCGAGCCGCCTGTAGGTAAATCACGGACATGACCCACCGATGATTTCACGATGTAATCAGAGCCCAAATATTTATTGATTGTTTTCGCTTTTGCAGGCGATTCCACAATCACTAACGCACGCTTTTTCCCAGCATCGGCAGATTTTGCTGTGGTACTTTTAGATGTGGACCGAGGAGCGTTCGCCATAGTTAACCATCATTCCTGTTTAATAGGTTTTTTAAAATTTAAAGTTCAGCCAATGAATGTAAAAATGCTTTCATATCATCAAGCTGTGTGGCTCTTAAGTCAGATTCTTCGTTCCAATAGAGTCCTACACAGTTTGCCTGCATATCAATAGCATAAATGCCCTTTAATGTAATGGCTAAATCCTTGAACTTGTCATCACCATGCACCAGTTCAAGTTTGTCATCGACCACTAAAGCACGCATTAAAGGCAAACGCGCATCTGGAATCAGCACACTGTAATACGCCACCATACTGGCACGCTTTTCAGATGCCATTGGAATCTTGGTCCAAGCAGGTGCAGCCACTAAACGTGGGTGCAGCCCCATCTTACGCGCCTTCTCACGCATAATGCCCAAGGCTTTTTCTCTAGGATTTACTCGAAGTCCAAAAATCGACCCAAGTACAAAGACCACAATAAAAACGGTAACCCAGATTCCAGTATTTTCCATAGCACAACCTTTATATTCCTTTATTAGAGTTGCATAAGCGCAATATAAAACGCAAGTTCACTCGATAAAATTAATTCAGGAACATCTCGTGGCTATACAGCACTTCGTGACCATTCCAATAGATATATCCTTTTTCGATCAACTCTTTAAGTAATAGTCGAACATCAGATTGTGGGAACATTTGCTCCAATAAATCACGTAAGGCGTAGATATCTTTTGGTTTATCTGACTTTAATTCATGCAATTTTCGGATCACTTCCATTTGCACAGGGTCAATTTTATTAAAATTTTTAAACAAGCCTTGCTGTGCAGCCTGAATCATCGACGCCGTATCATCAGTATTTGAGGTTTGATCTTCGAGTGAAGCAGTAAATGCATTCAGGTCTGTTTTTATCGGCAATGCTGTTTCAGCAGTCGCATTTAAATCTAGCTGCACCCATTGTTTGAGTACTTTTTTTCGAATCGAAATCTGCTCATCAAAGCGTTTGACGATTTTTAGATTGATCAACATACCGACCAAATGCTGAGCTTTTTCGCTAGAGACTTGCAAAATATTCATTAGTGAGTTTTTCAGTTTATCCAAACTGTTGGGTTTGCCACTGAGTTTTTCCAGACCATCACAATAGTGTTTAATCAGTAATAAATCAGGTTTATTCCGAATGGTTTCTAGGTCAGGAATTTTATACTTCACTTTATGTGAAACTTCTTGTTCTGATTGAATTTGAATAAGATGTGCACTGAGTCCAGAGCCGTTCAATTGTTCCATCAGTAATTCAATATCAGGCATTGCTGAAATGACTTCAATATGCGCATCTGGATCCATCAAGGCCATCAGTTGCCCCACAATCACCGCATATTCAAATTCTTTTTGCGGCGTTTCTGGAATATCCAAAACCACCAATTGACCACTCGCGATCCACCCTGCAATTTCAGTCAAATCTTCAAGTGCATATTCAAATTTTCCGCTGCAGCTAAACACATACAAAGTACTGTAATGTTCAATGATATTGCGCAATAGATTTGCTGTGGGCGGGTTATTTTCCAAATCTAGCAGGACAACTTTTTGACTCATGAGATGAAATAATGGGTTTCGATCAGCAGATGCGGTGCATTAGACCTGTCACGCTGCAAAAGGTCAAATAAATTTACACCAATCCACAGCTTTGGCGCTGATTCGTCTTCTGCCTGTCATTCAATAGTGACATTAATAATGCGGTGGGCGGTTAGTCATTGGGTCAAATGCCGCAATACCTTCAGATAAATCTGCCGATTCAATACGACGATACAAAATCTGCATTTGTTTCTTTAAATCAGCGATTTCGGCGTTTTGACGCGCAACTTGATCATTCAGTTGGTCAACTAAATCATCTAAAAATGCAATTCGGACTTGCAAATCTTCAATGGGTGCGGAAAATGACGCCTGTTCATCAAGATTTTGTTGTGTAGTCAATTTACACTCCTCATATAAGATTTCAGGAAACATTATGGCCTATATTACTTTAAGGGACGTCCAGCTTGCATTTGGCGGACCTTCCCTACTCGACGGCGCGAACTTCAGTTTAGAACGTGGCGAGCGAGTGTGTCTAATCGGTCGTAATGGTGAAGGTAAGTCTACTTTACTTAAACTGATTGAGGGAACTTTATTGCCAGACGGCGGTGAAGTTTCATTACAAAATGGCATTACGATTTCAATGCTTGCGCAAGATGTACCCATGGATTCGGGCAAAGTTGCTGATATTGTTGCCGATGGTGCAGGTGAAGCTGCTACTGTACTGCGTGCTTATCATGAAGCCAGCGAAGCCTGCGTACTTGGTGATATGGACGCCTGTGAGCGCATGGGTAACCTACAACATCAGATGGATCAAATGGATGGCTGGTCACTTGAAACTAAGGTGAATGCTATCCTCAGTAAAATGGGCCTAGACCCAGAAGCTGACCTTGCAGATTTGTCTGGTGGTCGTAAGCGTCGTGTTCTATTGGCACGTGCTCTCTTAACGCAGCCCGATGTCTTACTACTCGACGAACCAACTAACCATTTGGACGTTGAAAGTATTGAATGGCTCGAAAAATTCCTGCTTGATCAAAACAACTTAACCCTGTTGTTTATTTCGCATGACCGTTCATTTGTCGACAGCATCGCAACCCGTATTGTGGAACTTGACCGCGGTATTTTGCGTAGCTATGAAGGTAACTATTCACGTTACCTCGAACTCAAAGCTCAGCAAATGGAAGCGGAAGAAAAGCAAAATGCACTATTCGATAAAAAACTCGCTGAAGAAGAAGTATGGATTCGTCAGGGCATTAAAGCGCGTCGTACCCGTAACGAAGGTCGTGTTCGTGCCCTAAAAGCATTGCGTGAAGAGTCTAAAGCACGTCGTTCACAACAAGGCAAAGTGAGCATGGCAACGCAAGATGCGCAGCGCTCAGGTAAAGTGGTCTTTGAAATTGAAAACTTAGCTGTGCAATTTGGCAACAGTGCGCCAATCATCAAAGACTTCTCGGCACTGGTATTACGTGGTGACCGTATCGGCTTAGTCGGTGACAACGGTGTGGGTAAAACCACTCTTATCAAAGCTATTTTGGGTGAGCAAGAACATACTGGTACAGTAAAAACAGGTACACAGCTTGAAGTTGCTTACTTTGATCAGCTTCGAAATGCACTTGATCTTGAAAAATCAGTGAAAGATAACGTCTCTGAAGGCTCAGACCATGTCGATGTAAACGGTAGCCGTCGTCACATCTACAGTTATTTACAAGACTTTTTATTCTCTCCAGAACGCGCACGTACACCAGTTAAAGCACTGTCTGGGGGTGAGCGTAACCGTATTCTGTTAGCGAAACTGCTACTGAAACCATCGAACCTGATTGTGATGGACGAACCGACCAACGACTTGGATATGGTAACGCTTGAACTGTTGGAAGAAATGCTCAGCGCTTACAAAGGCACACTGTTACTGATTTCGCATGACCGTGCCTTTATGGACAACGTGGTGACGTCGACTTGGGTCTTTGATGGTAAAGGTCAAATCGATGAATACATCGGCGGTTACCAAGACTATTTGGAACAGCGTCCAGACCAAACTGTCGTTGATCAAAAAAGCGATGTGAAAAAAGCCATGGCTAAAGCCGAAGCAGCGGCTGCCGCTGCGGTGCCTAAAAAAGTCAAGCTCAGCTATAAAGACCAACGTGCCCTAGAACAACTGCCGACTGAAATTGAAGCATTGGAACAAGAGCAAGCTGAATTGTCTGAAAAATTAGCTGACGGTTCTTGGTTCATGACTGACGCCGATGCTGCGACCAAAGCATCACAGCGTCTAGCTGAAATTGATGACGAAATGCTAGAAAAAATGGAACGTTTAGATGAGCTAGAAACGCTCGCAAAAGGCTAAGCCTACAAATATTCCGCAAAGAAAAAGCCGTATTTCGATACGGCTTTTTTTTGTCATATGACTCGGCTGAATTATTAGATCGGATAACTCAGTTTCAAATTGGAGTATACAGCGTCTGTAAAGACGATTCCGCAAATGTGAAAAGCTTGCTATGGTGACGTTCAATATAAGATTGAGTCACGAGCATGCAAATTTCAGATCAAATTGTCTTGGTTACAGGAGGCGCACGTGGCCTCGGTTTGGCAATTAGCCAAACTTTAATAGCTGAAGGCGCACGCGTGGTCGTGAACTATCTATCCAGTCAAACTGCGGCAGAACAGTTGGCGACCGAATTTCCTCAGCAAGTGTTTGCCTATGAAGCAGATGTCACAGATAAAGCTCAAGTAGAACAGCTTTTTGCCGCAGCAGAAGCACATTTTGGTACCGCGATCACCTCTGTCGTAAATAATGCCCTCATCCATTTTCAATTTAATGGCGATGCCCGTCCTAAAATGGAAGAACTGACTGCACAACACTTACAGCAACAGTTTGATGGCGCAGTCGTCGCTGCACTCAACACCACTCAAGCAGCGCTTCCCAAGATGAAAGCACAGGGTTTTGGTCGCATTGTCAATATTGGTACCAACCTGGTACAAAACCCTGTCGTGCCTTACCACGACTACACTGCAGCAAAGGCAGCACTTTTGGCCTTCACCCGCACAGCGGCGCATGAGCTGGGTGAGTTTGGGATTAACGTCAATATGCTTTCAGGCGGCTTATTACAAAGTACCGATGCCAGTAAAGCGACACCCGATGCCGTGTTTGATTTAATTGCGGCATCAACACCTTTACGCACAGTGACCACGCCTGAAGAATTTGCTGCGGCCATCATGATGTTCTTGTCCCCTTACTCACGTGCGGTCACAGGGCAGAATTTGATTGTCGATGGCGGTTTAGTCAAAGGTTAAGTCTGATGCAGCATGAGGTTGAACTTTCTCTTTCAATTCAGCTTCATGCTAAACTGAACCCTATTTTTTAATCTTTGATTTAGCCCTATGAGTCAAAAGCCAACATATCAACCCGGAAAATTCCAATGGTCTTTCTTACTTCCTCAGTATTGGGGAATTTGGATAGGGATTGTATTTCTTATGATTTTGGCGATTCTTCCGTGGGCAATTCAGTATCGACTTGGGCAATTCCTCGGTTCTGTCGCATTTAATAATCTCAAATCACGTCGTAAAACCACGATTCGCAACATGGAAGTTTGCTTTCCTGAATGGACGGCAGAACAAGTTGAGGCCAATGCACGACAGGTTTTTATCGACCAAATGATTGGTATTTTTGAAACCTTAAATGCATGGTACAGCCCGCAGTGGTTCAAAAATCGGGTGCAAATTGAAGGCTTAGAACATATTCAAAATGCACAAGCTGAAGGCAAAGGTATTTTACTCCTCGGCACACATTCTACCCTGCTCGATGCTGGTGGCTATTTATGCGCACAGTTTTTTGAGCCGGATGTGGTTTATCGTCCGCAAAATAATCCGCTGTTGGATATGTTGATTGTGCGTTGCCGTGCCACCATCTATGCCAACCAAATCGACCATGATGATATGCGTGGCTTGATTCGCAATCTGAAAAATGGCCATGCCATTTGGTACAGTCCCGATCAAGACTTTGGTTTAAAACAAGGGGTCATGGCTCCGTTTTTTGGTACTCCCGCAGCCACTGTTACTGCGCATCGTCGCTTATTAAAAATTGCTAAAGCGGTAGCGATCCCATTGTATTTTTATCGAGACGGCGACATCAGCAACCCTCAATATCATGTGCTGATTGAACCTGCTTTAGACAATTTCCCGAATGACGATGAAGTTTCGGATGCTATTCGAACCAATAAAATTATTGAAAATCAGCTACGAATCGCACCGACGCAATACATGTGGTTCCATCGCCGTTTTAAAACACGCCCACAAGGCTATGACAAAATCTATTGAGTTCAACTCAGCACATAAAAAAGAGAAATGCTATGAAAGTAATGCAGCTTTTACCTGAATTGAACAGTGGTGGTGTCGAGCGAGGAACCTTAGAAATAGCTCGTGCTTTAGTGACCGCCGGTCATGAGTCCTTAGTGGTTTCAAATGGTGGTCGCATGGTAACTCAATTGGAAGCTGAAGGTTCAACTCACCTCACGCTCGCAATCCATAAAAAAGCCTTATCAAGCTTATGGCAAATTCGTCCTCTACGTAAACTGATTGAGCAACATCAACCAGACATCGTGCATGTGCGCTCACGTGTCCCTGCATGGCTCACGCATTTTGCCCTCAAAGGGATTCCTGCAAACAAACGACCTCACCTGATTTCAACTGTACATGGTTTTTATTCGATTAATCGCTATAGTCAAATCATGACGCAGGCTGAAAAAGTTATTGCGGTCTCGGATAGTGTTGTCAAATACATCACGGACAACTACAAAAACTGTCCTACCAAGGACATTGTGCGTATTTATCGTGGCATTGACCCTGCGGCTTTTCCACATGGCTATCAACCCTCAGCACAGTGGCTCAATCAAACCCTAAAAGATTTTCCTGAACTAGAAAATAAGCGTCTGATTTGCTTACCAGGCCGTATCACCCGTTTGAAAGGTCATGAAACCCTGATCCATTTAATGGAACAGCTACAAACACAGTATCCCGACGTACATGCGGTGGTGGTCGGTGGTGCTGATCCGAAAAAAGCGGCTTATTTACAAGAAATGCAAGACAGTATTGCGGCTAAAGGGCTGAGTGATCGGATTACTTTTGTCGGTCATCGTTCAGATATCCGTGAATGGTTAGCTTTTAGCGATTTGGTTTTATCTTTGTCGAGCCAAGCGGAAACCTTTGGACGGACTGTACTCGAAGCACTGTCTGTAGGTACACCTGTGATCGGTTGGAACCGTGGTGGCGTAGCTGAAATTTTATCCAATGTCTATCCGCAAGGTTTAGTCACTGTCGATGATGAAACCCAATTACTCGAAACCTTAAAGTTGCATTTAGACCAACCACAGCAGGTACAGCCTATCAGTATGTTTAGTTTAAAAGAGATGTGTGATCAGACTTTAGCGTTGTATACGCAAGTGGTCTCTCAGCATTCAGCTTGATTGATTACACGCCATAGATCTTTGCTGTGCAGGATAACGCTCTGGAAATCTTTTTAATTCAGCAACTAGATCAGCATCTAGAAAGGATATTGTGAAATGCACAATATCCTTTTTTATTATGAACGACTCAATGGTTATTATGAATGACTCAATGGTGATTCAACCCTTCCATACACGGTATCGGGCCATCAACCAAAGGATAAGCGGCAACAACATGACGTTTAGAATATGTTTCAAACTTTGCCCTATACGCCAATAACCTCTATCTAAAATGTCATGCCGTGCATTAAACAATTCCAATCCCACTGCGACGACCACAACCGTCCAAATCGCATAAGGTGATTTCAATTGGCGGTGATGGCAAAAGGCCACAAAAAAGAACAGTATTAAGCCAAGGTAAATGGAAAGTGCATCGGTGGATAAGTGTGTAATCTGCAATATTTTTTGGTGCCATTCGGACAGCATAGAACGTCTCATACCTATATTTTTATTGGAAATTCATCGTTTTTTTCTTGGCACACTGTATAAAGAAATTGATCAAAAGAAAAGCAAAAAATTCTATATCACAAAAGCAAAACCCGAGTTCTGCATCCTGCAAAACTCGGGTCTATGAGGTTGTGCTTTCACAAGTATTCTTTTTATTTTTTATTGGCTTTCCTTTCCTGCATCCGTTCCGTGATGCTTCCATCGGCTTCGTCTTCCTTAGTGGGATGTTCCGTTCCCAGTTCCATGTGCCGATGATCAAAGAATAAGTCAATACACTTGACCTGACCATTCGTCAGAAGCCGAAAGCTGTGTAAGCTATTTCTTACACTTTTCTCTTAAATCAAACAAAATCAAGGTGCCTTCGTACTATCCTTATAATCACGGGCGATTTCATCGGTCACAATCTTCTCCTCTTTCTCAGCTTTTTCTATACCCTCCTGAATTGCCTCTTGCGCTTCTTGTTCATCTTCATCTGTTTGCTCTAATTCTTCTTGGATTTGCTCAAACACCCTATCTGTTTGCAGCACCACATAGACTGGAAAATGGTCTGAACCGATATTGGGCAAGCGTTCCATATGTACCAAGGCAAAATCTGTACTATGAAAAATATGGTCGAGCGACCAACGCAGCAGTGGATAATTGGCATGAAAGGTATTTACGAAATGCCGTCCAACACGTGGGTCTAAAAGCCCACTGATTCGTTGAAAGAGTCGTGTAGTACGTGACCATGCCACATCATTCAGGTCCCCCATAACGATGCAACTTTCATCTAAATCTTTAATCTGATCGCCCACAATCAGCAATTCTGCATCGCGTAAAGTTGAATCTTTGGCTTCTGTTGGACTTGGCGGTTTGGGATGTAAACAATACAGTTGAACCTGATTTCCTGATGCTAAGGTGACTCGGGTATGGATCGAAGGAATTTCATCACTGAGAATAAATTTGACTTCAGTTTCACTAAGTTCTAACTTGCTATACAAATGCATGCCATACAAATTATCCAAAGGTACGGGTACGCGATAAGGATAATCAGCTTCAATCACTGCCAATTCATTTTGCCAAGTTTGATCTGTTTCTAGCGTGAGTACTAAGTCAGGTTGATGCTTTTGTATTTGTGCCAATAATAAGTGATATTGAGTATTCGGCGTAAGTACATTTGAGACAATGATTGAAATTTGTTTCTGTTTATCTAACTGGTCTGATCGAACTTTTTTGACTTGTTTTTTCCAAATAAAGGTATAAGGCAAAACCATTTTTAATTGATATGCCAAGGCAGCAATCAACCCAATTAAAATGATTTCACGCGCCAAGTCCCATTCAGCATTCCATAAAATTAAGCCTATGAAGGCAAATATGCCCAAAGCCAAGATTTGCAGACGCGGAAAATCTGCACCACGAAACCACCATTCATCTCGTGGTATGAGTGACCAAAATGTCAACCAAATGACGAAGCCAGCCAGTATTTCAATCCAAATCATTACGCCTCCCTTATATTCTTTATTTTTTATTGATTCATAAATTTATATCAGTTTTGCATGTAACATAAACAAGATATATTGCACAATATTATTGGTGTTTTCATTATGTAGCGCTTGCAGTTATGCGCCCTTTTGGTACACTCGAACCCCCTTTTTATTTTTTTAACGCACCGAGGCAAAGTGACATGAAAGTAGGTCTGGTCGGTTGGCGCGGGATGGTTGGTTCCGTCCTTATGCAACGTATGGTTGAAGAAAACGATTTCGCTCATTTCGAACCGTTTTACTTTTCTACCAGTAATGCAGGTGGTGAAGCCCCTGCGTTTGGTGGTAAGACTGCCCCAGCACTTATGGATGCAACGGACATTGATAGTCTGAAGCAAATGGATGTCATTATCACCTGCCAAGGTGGCGATTATACGACTGAAGTTTTTCCTAAGCTTAAAGCTGAAAATTGGAATGGTTACTGGATCGATGCTGCATCGACTTTACGTATGGATGATGAAGCGATCATCGTACTTGACCCAGTAAACATGAACGTAATCAAAGACGGCTTAGTGAAAGGTACAAAAACCTTCGTGGGCGGTAACTGTACCGTTTCATTAATGTTAATGGGTTTAGGCGGTCTATTCCAAAATAATTTAGTGGAATGGGCAACCTCAATGACATATCAAGCGGCATCTGGTGCAGGCGCGCAAAACATGCGTGAACTAATTTCAGGGATGGGCTACTTGTACAACAACACCAAAGACTTGCTGGATGACCCACGTTCACCAATTTTAGATATCGATTCTAAAATTGCACAGTTACAACGTGGCGAAGGTTTCCCATCTGCAAACTTCGGTGTGCCTTTAGCGGGTTCTCTCATTCCTTATATCGACAAACAGCTTGAAAGCGGTCAGTCGAAAGAAGAATGGAAAGGGCAAGTTGAAACCAACAAGATCTTAGGCAACCAGCAAATCGTTCCAATCGATGGCCACTGTGTCCGTATCGGTGCAATGCGTTGTCACTCACAAGCATTGACTTTAAAACTTCGTAAAGATGTTCCACTGGATGAAATCGAAGATATCATCGCAAGTGCCAACGATTGGTCTAAAGTGGTTCCAAATACCCGTGAAGCGTCAATGACTGATTTGACTCCTGTTGCTGTAACAGGCACCTTGTCTGTTCCAGTTGGTCGTCTCCGTAAGCTCAACATGGGTAAAGAATACCTAGGTGCATTTACTGTAGGTGACCAATTGCTTTGGGGTGCTGCTGAACCTTTACGCCGTATGCTAAGAATTCTCATTGATTATAAAAATGCTTAAGCATTTTTAAGTCTCTGAACAGGAAGCCGATCACAATTGATCGGCTTTTTTATGTAACTGTCGTGTAAATATTTTACAATTCTTTGACAACTCGCTAATCTATAATTTTCGCCATGCGACATATATTCGAGCTAAAGATTAAGATGACCGTATATAACAAATTAAAGATCGCCATTTTAGCCGTTATTGCATCTCAAAACATTCAAGCGATCAGCATTGATCCTGTACAAGTCCAGTCAGCACCCGGGGAATTGCTGTACGCTGAGATTCATTTTCGCCACTCAAATACATCTGTGCCGCTCAGTGCAAGTTTAGCCACGGCAGAAGATTTGTTGAGTATGGGTACAGGGCATCAACCACCGGGACATTTAAACTTCTTTACGCGTCGTGATGGTGCGGGCAATGGGGTAATTACCATTACCTCTTCGCGTCCAGTGACCGATGCTGAGCTTAATTTTATTGTTAATATTAAAGAAGGTAATGCTTCACGCCTGCAACAAATTCGTACCCCATTAAAACGCAATCCAACCACATCGAATGCGAATCAAACCGCCAATGAGCGTGCTTTAACACCTGTCGTGATTGTAAATGAAAAAGAAATTGCCTTAAATTTACCTGTTAGCACCCTCTACACCGCAAAAGCACCTGTAGCTGTAGAACAACCCTTACTACTCAGCACCAAAACACCGCCGAAGTTAGCACAATTAGCAACGTCAACGCCTGTTGCGATTGAACCAGTCACGCATGTGCAAAATTATAGCGTTGCACCTGCGGAGCAAAATAGCGCAAGTACTTCATCAGGTTCTGAAACATCAATTTCGAAAGTTACAAAAACCAATTCGACCGGCTCTGTCAGTTCAGAAATGCAAGCCACACAAACTGCAACAACATCAACTGCAAGATCTCAAGACCCATTGGCACAAAAATTTGCTGCGGAGCAGGCAGCACAAAAACGTGAAAATCCAACAACGACAACTCAAACAGCATCTACACCAAAACCAACAAGTACTGCAGCTGCATCAACAGCAACACCTGCGGCAAAATATGTGGTTCGCTCAAATGAAAGCCTTTGGGGGATTGCCTCACGTATTGCGACAGAACAAAACCGCACTGTCTCTGAAGTCATGCAACAGATTAAAAACAGCAACGAACATGCATTCATTCAGGGCGACGTAAACCGTCTGCGCCGTGGTGCGGCATTAAATCTGCATGGTATGCAGCAAGCAAAACAGCCTGTAAAAGTCTCTGCGGCAGAACTTGCCAAAGTGCCTTCGAAGCAGTCAGGCAAAACCAAATACCGTTTGAATCAAGCTGAAATGAGTCTGGTGGCAGAGAAAGCGCAAGATTCGGCACAATCTTCTGCCAACAGTGCGGCAGAAAAGAATAAAACTTCGAAAGAGTTGTCATTAAAAGTTATGACATCTCGTGAAAAAACCGTTAAATTACAGAGAAACGTAACTCAATTAGAATTGGCGCTAAATCAAAAGGATCACAGAATTCAATTATTAAATGCTCGTCTTGCTCAACTGCAACAACAGTTGAAAGCTCAACAAGCAGATAAAAGAAGCCAATAAACTAAAACGTTACCAATCAAGATTTTATAGAGATGAGTGCAACTTTATATCGCTCTATCTCCAAGGGGTTAAAACATGCTGATTTATGTGATTCCATTAGTGATCTTAGTGATCGTATTGGTTTTTTTAAACAAACGCCAAAAAGATCAAGAATCAGATAAAGCCAAACCAACATCCACTAAAACCAAGAAAACGGGTGTTTCAGCTAAAGCGACTCCGAAGAAAACTCAAGTGGTTGAAAACAGTGTCATTGAAAAAAAATCAATGACGCCATTAACGACCGATGCTCGTGGCAAAATTGAAAAATTAATTGCAGAACGTAATTTCTTTTCTGCTGAAGCGCAAATCAATCAATCATTAAAACGTGATAACTCACAACATGAGTTGTATCTATATCTCTTAGATATTCACATTTTACAAAAAGACGAATTTGCCATCAGCCAATTGCTGAGCCATATTCGTTCACTTGAACTCGATGAAATTTTAGAACAAGCTGAAGCAAAAAAAGTAGAGTTTGAAAATTCTCAAAATGTAAAAGATGATGCCATTAACTTTGTATCACCGATCACTGAAGAGGCTCCATCAAAAGCTCAAAATACCTCTGATTTTGATGCTTTAATGCAAAGTTCAACTGCTGCACCTGTTGAACCCAAAGCAGCAGAAATTAAACCTCTAGATTTTAATTTCACCACTGAAACGCCAGCAAAAGCAGACATTTCAACCCCAGTTGAAAGTGCGCCTGCTGAAAAAATACAGACGCTTGAATTTGACACGCTTTCAATTTCACCAGAACCTGCACTTGAAGCAACACCGAAAACTGAAGAGATTGCTCAGCCATCTCCTGCCGTTGAAGAAATCAAACCGATTGATTTTGTAATGGACTTTGCCCCAAGCACTGAAGCTGCGGCTGAAACCAAAACAGAAACTGTAGAAGAAAAAATCGAGCCTTTAGATTTTTCATTTACAACAGAAACATCGGTTGTAGAAGAAAACAAAGTTGAAGCTCCAACCTTAAACTTTGACTTAGGTGCTTTTGAAACAGCAAAAACAGAAGAAGCGGTTGTAGCTCCTGCAACAGAGTTTAACTTACAGTCTACACCTGAAGAAAAACCTGCCGCACCTGCTTCAAGTGGTGTGAGTTTTGACATTAGCGGTTTAGGCACACCGTCAACCCCATCTGCTACAGACCAAAACGATCCATTGGTTCAATCTTTCCCTGAACTGGTTGAAGTCAATGAAATTGAATTGAATCTTGAATTGGCAGCGCAATACATCAAACTAGGTGCTTATGACGCTGCACGTGAAATTTTAACTGAAAAAGAGGCTGAGTTTTCTTCAGCTCAACGTCAACAAGCAGATCAGTTACTGAATCAAATCGCATCTTAAACAAAAGCGATTTAAACTAAAGCAGTCTTTCAAGGCTGCTTTTTTTATGATGAAAAAAATTGCTCTTATTTATATGGGTGGTACTTTCGGTTGTATCGGTGAACCTTTAAGCCCCATGCCAGCGAATGCGTTTTTACCTAAATTACAGCATGTGCTGCCACTGCACCTAAACATTGAATGTTTAGTCGCACCTGTCATTCGTGACAGTAGTGCCTGTACGGCGCCCGACTGGCTGGCACTGATCCAACAAATTCAAAGTTTACAATTACAACAATTTCAGCATTTCGTAATTATTCATGGCACAGACACGCTTAGCTATGCCAGCGCCATGCTTGCACACTTTATGGGGCAGTCTGCTCATATCGTGCTTACAGGCAGCCAATATCCGCTGTTTAATGTGGCTGGTGACAACACCCGTGAATTTACCGATGCCATCGACAATTTAAATTTTGCATTGGAATCGGTACACCAATCCAGTGTTGGGGTTTATTTGGCCTTTCATCATCAATTAATACATGCTCAATCCGCACTAAAAGTACATACAACCGATCTGAAAGCCTTTGATGGGCTGCCAGCCACACAGCCACTTTCAATGCTGACATCGCCTTATATTGTTCAAGCCAATGATTTAGACAAAGCGGCTCATTTCAATTGCCTGAATTGGATGTGGCAACCGATAGCAACTGATCTACACAGTCAAAATTTAGCCGCCCTGCTTACACACACGCCAGATGTTTTAATTCTGCAAGGTTTTGGCACAGGCAACATTGCCGTTGATGCTGAGTTACTCAATGTATTGAAGGCTATACAACAAAAAAATTGCAAAATTATTTTAAGTACACAGGTTGTTCATGGCGGTATAGATCAACGCTATGCTGTGAGTGACTGGGTCAAAGACAGTGGAATATTACTAAGCAATTGTTTGGGTCATGCAGATCTTTATGCCAAATGTTTGAAAATGTATTTACAATACGGCAGTGCCGCAGACTGGACTGCGCATTGGAACGATTAAGTCATTTGAGGTAACTATGCAACGTTTTGCGATTGGGATTGAGTTTTGTGGCATGCAATACAAGGGCTGGCAAACTCAGCAACCGGGCGTACCAAGCGTGCAAGAAACCATTGAAACCGTCCTCAGTAAAGTAGCCAATGAGCCGATCATGTTGCATGGCGCTGGCCGAACAGATGCCGGCGTCCATGCAACCAATATGGTGGCACATTTCGATACTCAGGCGATTCGCCCCATTCGCGGATGGTTAATGGGCAGCAATAGCCAATTACCCCGTGATATCTCCATCCAATGGATTAAGGAAATGGATCAGGACTTCCATGCCCGCTTTAAAGCGCAAGCACGTCGTTATCGCTATGTGGTCTATAACAATCCACAACGTCCAGCTTTATTACATAAGCAAGTGACCCATGTTTATGCCAAGCTAGATGTACTGAAAATGCAACGTGCTGCGGCCAAATTTGAAGGCACTCATAATTTCGAAAGCTTCCGTGCCGCAGCGTGTCAGTCCAATCAGCCCGTTCGTCATGTCAGCCATTGCCGTCTGATCCAACACGGATGTTACTTGGTCCTAGATATTCAGGCGGATGGTTTTTTACATCACATGGTGCGTAACATCATGGGCTGTTTATTGGAAATTGGGCAAGGTATGTATGACATTGACCATATTGACGATATTTTTGCTGCTGAAGACCGAAAAGCAGCAGGTGTCACCGCACCACCCGATGGACTATATTTTATCCATGCAGACTATCCAGCTCAGTTTAAACTTCCTCAAGTTCCGCTGGGACCACATTGGTTAAATATGCCTGAATAAACAATCCCTCCCAACCTCACTTTCACAGAGAGGGTGTTTCATTTCCGCCATTGCCAGATTCTAAAGATGAAAATCCCCCTTTGAAAAAGGGGGATTCTGTTTAGGGAAGGATTCTATCGAAGATCAACCTTAACGCTGCTTCCGCTTACGGTATTCCACGGGCGTTTCATTGGTCCAGCGTTTAAATGCGCGATAGAACGTACTTGGTTCAGAAAAACCCGTTAAGTACACAATGCGCTCCACACTTTCATTGGTATTGGCCAATAATTTTTTAGCCAAACGACAGCGATAGTCTGACAAAATTTGCTGAAAACTGGTATTGGCTTCTGACAACTGAGTCCGTAAACGACGCGGGGTAATGTTGAGCTGCGCAGCGACCGTTTCGAGTGTGGTTTCACCACTTTCTAGCGTTGAACCAATAGCACGGCGAACTTCACCGACCAAATCATAACGCGCCAACTCCTGAAGCTTTTCAATCGCCAACTGCTCATGCAATTGTAATAACTCAGGTTCTGCCTGCCACAATTGATACTCTAAAATAGCCGGATCAAAATATAATCGGGTTTCTTTTTGCCCTAAACTCACAGGACATTCATAGACACGGAAATACTCATCATCTGGCGCGCCCTGACTAAAGTTAAAGTCGATATAAATCGGCTGAAAACGCCCTTCAGTAATAAACTTAAAGAAACGCAAAACACCGGACATCGCGCATTCAGAAAAATGACGATTCACGATATTTTCTGCCCAAGGCTGATGACCATTGGTCAAATAGCAGCGGTCATCTTCAATCACCAATTGCGCATGAAAGGCATCGCTAATTAGGCGTTGATAGGCCAAAGCCCGCTTTAAACCTTCACCGAAATTCTCAGATGAAATAAATAAGTGTTCAATCACCTGCCCTCGATATAAAGGCAAATGCTCTCCCAGATGCAAACCAATATCAGGATCCTTACTGACTTCTTCTGCAGCCACCCAGAATGCAAATTGTGCATTCAATGGGGTACGGTCATTGGTTTCAACCTGATTTAATGCCACACCCGCTTTTGTTAAAATTTCTTCTGTTGGCAATCCGGCACGACGAATCGCTTGATACCCTAAACGCAACACAACAGATGCATCAGTTAGCTGACCCACTCCAGAACCTTCCTTGTATGTACTTCATTTATACCTAAAAAGATTGATTTTAGATTAACTGCGATTGACCAAACTGACAACAGTTACTGCACATTTTTTGTTGAAAATATTTAACTGAATTGTTCGCTTATTTTACTGACAGTCGATCAGTTCAAAGCCTTTTACGGCTTGTATTCTGAAAAAAAATTGACTATAATTTGCGCCTTGCTAATTTATTCATTCAGGTAGGCTATGGCCAATAAAGAGGAACTCATCGAGTTCGAAGGCGTTGTCACCGAGACGCTTCCTAATACTATGTTCCGTGTACGTTTAGAAAACGGTCATGAAGTGATTGCTCACATCTCTGGCAAAATGCGTAAACACTATATCCGTATTTTGACTGGCGACAGTGTTAAAGTAGAAATGACACCTTATGATTTGACTAAGGGTCGTATCACTTACCGTGCGCGCTAAGTTTTAGCGAAGCGAAAAAGCCACTTTATAAGTGGCTTTTTTTGTATTTATTTCAATGCAATGATAAAAATTGACTGCAAATTTGCTTTCCTTTACAGTCTAAAAACATAAAAAATTCGATTATAAAATTCAAAATATAAGGACATAAAATCATATGAAACATCTAGGATTAATCGGTGCTATCTTTTGTGTTGCTTGCGCCACGACAGGCCAAAAGCAACTCAATCAATCCCTACAACACTATATTGGACAGCCAGCTGACCAAGTCCGTAAAGAGCTCAACTTGAGTCAATTGGGCTACAAAGTGATGGGAGCACCTGTACAAAGCAATGAAAAACTTAGCTATACCATTTTACGCTCGATGCCAATCCCGATAGGTACACCGAATATCGGCACCAGTATAGCCATGGGCGCCCCTATCCCAACGCCGTCTAAAGGTGGTGTCACTGTCGATATGGAATGTAAAATCGAGTTCAAATTACGCAATCAAATAGTGGAATCTATTAACTATGTTGGTAAAGCTTGTTGATCCTGCATTAGAATACTAGAGGCTAATCTTGCTCGGATGACCGTGTATCAAATGACTACAGTGTTATACAGAGCGAACTGACTAAACTGAATTTATTTCGTGAGGAACTGACCCATGGAATTTATTTTAGAACATCAGGTTTACAAAGATCAGCGTTTTATTCGCCCAATATTGAGCATGGGATGCGTTCTAAGCATTGTATGGTTGGCTGGTTGTACCACGACATCAACGATATCCTCCGTTGAACGTGAACGCTATTTAGCCTCATTTATTGGTCAATCGAGCCAAACGATTCAAGCAGAACTTAATCTCAGCAAACTCGGCTATCAAAGAACCTCTCCCATAGAGGTCAGTTCTGACTACCTCCGTTATCGTGTCGCACGCCCGATCAGTATTCCTTTACCGATGGCTGAAAATCCCGCAATGGGCATGGGCAGCGGCGCTGCTGTGCCGATTCCCAGTGGAAATACACGCTATGAGGTTGAGTTAAACTGCCTTATTCAATTTCGCATAAAGCATAATATTGCAACTGATGTCCGATTAACTGGTCGCACCTGTTAGCGCATCAATTCTAGGATTGATAATTTCTAGGCACAAAAAAACGCAGCATAAACGCTGCGTTTTTTGATTCGCCATTAGTTCAATGCAGAAACTACAGCTTGACCCATTTCAACAGTACCGACTTGAGTACTGCCTTCTGACATGATGTCACCTGTACGTAAGCCTTGATCTAAGACATTACCTACTGCATCTTCAATCGCTTTTGCCGCCGCTTCTTCACGGAAGGTATAACGTAGCATCATAGCAACAGACAGAATTGTAGCTAATGGGTTCGCAATGTTTTGACCTGCGATGTCTGGCGCTGAACCGTGGCAAGGCTCATACATACCTTTACCATTTTCATCTAAAGAAGCCGATGGCAACATGCCGATAGAACCGGTTAACATCGCCGCTTCATCAGACAAGATATCGCCGAACAAGTTACCAGTCACGATCACATCAAACTGTTTTGGCGCACGGACCAATTGCATTGCAGCATTGTCAACATACATATGAGACAAGTTAATTTCAGGATACTGCTCTTCTTTTAACGCAGTTACGGTTTGTTTCCAAAGCTCAGTCACTTCTAGCACGTTGGCTTTATCCACTGAACACACTTTACCACCGCGTAAGTTCGCCATTTCAAAAGCAACTTTGGCAATACGCTTGATTTCAGATTCAGCATATACGTCAGTATTGAAACCTTGTTTTTCGCCGTTTTCGAGTTCACGAATACCACGTGGTTGACCGAAATAGATCCCGCCAGTTAACTCACGTACGATCAAGATATCCAAACCTGCTACGATTTCAGGTTTTAAGCTCGACGCATCTGCAAGCTGCGGATAAAGAATTGCTGGACGTAAATTGGCAAATAAATTTAATTCTGAACGAATTTTTAATAGGCCACGTTCTGGACGAATTGAACGCTCAATGGTATCCCACTTAGGACCACCCACTGCACCCAATAAAATCGCATCAGCAGTCTTCGCTTGTGCTGCTGTTACATCTGGATAAGGTGAACCGTGCGCATCGATCGCTGCACCACCTAAAAGACCTTGTTCCCAAGTCAAACCTAAGTTGAATTTCTCGTTTACACGTGTCAGCACTTGTTCAGCCGCTTTCACGATTTCAGGACCAATACCATCACCTGGTAAAATCAAAATATGTTTTGACATGAGTCTTTCCATTTATACGCTGGCTTGATTACCAGTCAGATTTAAAGTTTCTTTTCTACAAACTCACCAAGTCCTGTGAGGACATTGTAGGGTCGGCAGAAACGTCGAATCGTTTTTGCACCTTGCTTTAAGTCTACACAGAGCGGATCAGGCGCAGATTTATCCAGTAAACTGCCTCTGTTTTTTGAACGCTCACGGTACATTTTAAAGGTGTACTCGTGTTTGGACCTAAAGTTGTGAATGACATGCAAGCGCTCTGCTTTTTCCTGAGAAATTGGATAATAGCGAATCACGACTTCATGCTGACCTGAAGGTACAGACAAATACAAAGGATTAGGCTCAGACAATGAACGACCATTCAACCGTACAATGCCTGCTTTAATCGCAGCACGTTGTACATGTTGATTATTTGGATCAACCACTTGTATTTGATCAAAACGCTCAAATTCACAATGCGCTGTACCTGCACAGTAAATCAGAGCATTATTTTTTGTACTTTCAGTTTCTTTCACATTTTTAATGCGTGCCGTGTCAAAGCTTTGACAGGCAGAGAGCGTTGCGAACAGCGCTCCCGTTACAACCAGCTGACCGAAGAACTTTTTCATTTTTCGAACCCAACCTGATAAATTCTGGCTAACGTATAAATTTTGTTTCGCCTGATATTAGCAAGACTTAAGCCGACTGACTACTAAGAAGTTCTACAGTGACACTGACTTAAGCTTTAATTTCTGCAAATACCCAAGGGCGAGATGCTTTGGTCTTCTCTTCATACGCTTTGATATCATCTTGCGCTTGTAGAGTTAGACCGATGTCATCTAAACCATTTAATAAACAGTGTTTACGGAATGGATCAATTTCAAACTTGAAACTTTCGCCACTTGGCGTGCGTACTTCTTGCGCTTCAAGATCAATTGTTAATTGATAGCCTTCAGTTGCAAAACATTCTTTAAATAACTGATCGACAATCTCTTCAGATAAGATCACAGGCAACATGCCATTTTTAAAACTGTTATTAAAGAAAATATCCGCATAGCTTGGTGCAATAACAGTACGGAAACCGTACTCTTCTAGTGCCCATGGCGCATGTTCACGACTTGAACCACAACCAAAGTTCGCACGAGAAATCAAGATTGAAGCACCTTGGTAGCGAGGTTGATTCAATGCAAAATCAGGATTTAAAGGGCGTTTAGAGTTATCTAAACCTAAATAACCTTCATCCAAATAACGTAATTCATCAAATAAATTCGCACCAAAACCTGTACGTTTAATTGATTTTAAAAACTGTTTTGGAATGATTAAATCTGTATCGACATTGGCACGGTCTAATGGTGCAACGATACCTTGTTCAACGGTATATTTTTTCATGTTGTTTGCTCCTATTAGAATGAACGTACATCAACAAAATGACCTGCAATTGCAGCCGCTGCAGCCATCGCTGGACTCACTAAATGCGTACGACCACCATTACCTTGACGACCTTCGAAGTTACGGTTTGAAGTCGATGCACAGTGCTCACCCGGTTGTAATTTATCTGCATTCATTGCCAAACACATTGAGCAACCCGGTTCACGCCATTCAAAACCAGCTTCAATCAAGATTTTATCCAAACCTTCAGCTTCTGCTTGTGCTTTGACTAAACCAGAACCCGGAACAACCATCGCTTGCTTAATTGTTGAAGCAACTTTTTTGCCTTTTGCAACTTCAGCTGCCGCACGAATATCTTCAATACGAGAGTTTGTACATGAACCGATAAATACACGATCCAATTTGATATCAGACAATGCTTGACCTGCATTTAAGCCCATATATTGGTATGCACGTGTCCAATCATTACGTTGCACGTCATCTTTAGCTTGTTCTAAAGTTGGTACTGCTTGAGATACAGGAATCACCATCTCAGGCGATGTACCCCAAGATACTTGTGGCTCAATCTCTTCACCTTGTAATACAACAACGGTATCAAAATGTGCACCTTCATCAGAATGTAAAGTATTCCAATATGCTACTGCTTGATCCCACTGCTCACCTTTAGGTGCGTATGGACGACCTTTTACATATTCAATGGTTTTTTCATCAACAGCAACCATACCAACACGGGCACCGCCTTCGATTGCCATGTTACATACCGTCATACGACCTTCGATCGACATATCACGGAATACTTGACCACCGAACTCAATCGCATGACCCGTACCGCCAGCCGTACCGATTTTACCGATAATTGCTAAAACCACGTCTTTAGGAGTAACGCCTTGACCCAAGTGACCGTCAACACGCACCAACATGTTCTTCATTTTCTTTTGAACTAAGCATTGAGTCGCCAATACGTGTTCAACTTCCGATGTGCCGATACCATGTGCCAAGCAACCAAATGCACCATGCGTTGCAGTATGTGAGTCACCACACACCACGCTCATACCTGGCAACGTTAAACCTTGTTCAGGCCCAACCACATGCGCGATCCCTTGGCGTACATCGTTGATGTCAAACTGGGCAACATCAAACGTTTTACAGTTGTCATCTAAAGTTTGCACTTGGATACGTGAGGTATCATCTTCAATACCCGCAATACCTTCAGCACGCTCCTTAGTAGAAGTAGGTACGTTATGGTCTGGCGTTGCAACGTTAGCACTTAAACGCCATGGTTTACGACCTGCAAGCTGTAGCCCTTCAAAGGCTTGTGGAGAAGTCACTTCATGCAATAAATGACGGTCGATATACAATAATGAAGAGCCATCATCTCGTTGTTTTACTAGATGGTCATCCCACAATTTGTCATACAAGGTTTTTTTTGTTTGGGTTTCCGCTTTTTGGGTTTCGCCTGCCATGTCGATTTGCTCCACTGGACTGGGTAAATTCTTTCGTTAAATCGATTATAACCACGTATTCACATAAATCTAATTTATCATTTTTATTAGTTTAAAAACTTATAGGAATGATATTTAACTGCTGATTTCCGCTGCATTTTAAAGACCATTAATGCGTTTAAAACACGCTCACTTCAATACTTTCAGCAGATGAGACTTTAGAATTTTCTCCGACTTTTTGTTCACTTTCTGCCATTTTTAAACAGTAATTTAAAAATTCAATGATCATAAAATGAACTTTCTCTTTTACATTGCAAATAAGAATCATTATTATTAAATCATTACCAAGATTTATCAATTTAACAAGGAGCATTTTCATGGTACACATTAACAAGTTCGTCGAAAATAATCAGCGCATGTTCAAAAAAACCTTGAGCTATTACATTATGCATATCACGGTTGCGATGTTGGTTGGTTATTACGTGACAGGCAGTATTGCAATGGCTATTACCTTAAGTTTACTTGAACCAACTGTTCAAGCGGTTGCCTTTTTCTTCCACGAAAAAGTCTGGGAAAAGAAAGATAAAGCTGTAGAGGAAAATATCCCCGCTTAATCCAACCCTGCTCCTTGTAAAAAAACCACCATCACGGTGGTTTTTTATGACCTTTAAACGTTCTTTTACTCCATCCACTTTAACTTTCTATTCATTTCATCCTATAGATTCAATTGTAGACAGCTCATCAAAGCTTGGTTTTTTGCTGTAAAGCCAGTTGATCATGCGCCTCAACCAATTGTTCTATCGCAAGAATCAGTTTGTTTTTTGCCGCATTACACTCCGCTGCCGCACGGTTTTCGTCGTCTTCGTCATCTGCGATTTCATATATTGCACAGCGCTTTTCGACTGTCCCTTCAAAAATATCCAATAAATTTTTAATGTGCTTAATATCCATCGCCTTCTCCCTGTGAGATAAAACATAGCTAAAAGATGCCGCCCTGACTGTACCTGTTGCTTTAATTATTCACTGAAAACTATGTTCCCCAAGCCATCAAAACTTGAGTTCATTTTTGTTTTAGTTCAATGCTGAGTTAAAAAGAAAAGCCATCTCTCCTCTTTAATTCAAACGGTTAAAAATACTTTTCAGCCCTATATTTTTTATATTATGCATAACTGTGGTTTCTGTTTAAAAAACAACTTTGTAACAGCGCATTTAAGCTGAAAACGTCACAGCTTCATCTCGAATCATGCAACAATCAAGCACTCGAATAACGCTATAGAACTCGGAAAATCCCCTCAGATTTAACGCGTAGTATGGCTTGAACGCCTAGTTTTAAATCAAAAGATACAACTTTCCCTTTGATTTATTCTTAAAATATTATAACAATGAGACTAAGCATAAAAATTCTTTATAGGAATGAAGATGAATCTCGCAGCCTTTGAAGCCTTTGTAAAAGTTATGGAAACTGGTTCGATCTCTTTGGCAGCAGATCAACTCTTCATTACGCAACCTGCTGTAACCAAGCGTATTCACAGTTTAGAAGAATACTTCGGTGTCAAACTTTTTGAATCCGCGGGTCGTGGTGTTCAAGCGACGCATGCAGCAAACTCTCTCTTGCCAAAAGTAAAAAACTGGCTGAATGAGTTGGGCGATATTCACCATACGCTCAGCCATGAGCAAGGTCAGGTTCAAGGTAAACTGAAAATTGGTACCAGTCATCATATCGGCTTACACCATTTACCAGCGCATTTGCGTCAATATGTACAACAGTTTCCGGAAGTAACCTTAGATGTACACTTTGTTGATTCTGAACAGGCCCATGAGCAAGTTTTGGCTGGCGACTTAGAATTGGCATTTTTAACTTTACCGCCACAAGGTGACAGCCGTTTAAAATACATCACGACATGGAATGATCCACTGGTATTCGTGGTTGCGCCTTTCCATCCTTTGGCGCAAGTTGAGCATTTAACCTTAGAAGATTTGATCCAATACCCAAGTCTATTGCCTGCGGCGCAAACCTATACCAGTCAAATTACCTTAGCTGAGTTTGAAAAGTATGGACTCAAGCCCAAAGTCACCATGAGCAATAACTCACTTGAGTCGATTCGTATGTTGGTTTCCATTGGTCTTGGTTGGTCAGTCCTTCCTAAAACCTTATTGAACCAAGATTTAAAACAACTGAATTTACCTTCAAACATGAATCGTCAATTGGGCATGGTATGGCACCCAGGCCGTACTCAGTCACTTGCTGCACAAAAGCTGGTTGAATTGATGAAACACATCTAATTCATTTTTTTGCCTACAAAATTCAATTATTAATCAAGCCACCGCTATGGTGGCTTTTTATATTCATCTGTTTAAGCATTTAGAAAAAGCGAATGACTTGATTAGCCAAGTGTTGAACAGTCCTTATTGAATAGTCATCATAGACAATGCAGTGACCTTCAAATCTGCCATCAATATTTGTAGCTTGGCTCAAGGTCAGCAATAGATGCTCTTACTTATTATGAAAGTTCAACCTCTTTTCACTAATGTTATACAGTAACATCAGAAGTGCAATTTGATTCAAATATAAGAACGATACGCGGTAAGGTCATCCGCAACTGTTTGAGATAGGACTACTTCTCATCAAAAATGTTTTTGCGATACTTTGAATAATTAGACGGTAGTGAACGAGTTTTGCGGATGACAATGGTTTTGGGTACTTTTGCCGAAACAAAAGTACCTCCAGCCGAAGGCCAATCAATTTATTCAATTCCTAGATGTAAGACTTAGTTGAATAGATTTAAAAATCATTTTAAAAACACGAAATAACTTTTACGTACGTAACATCAGTTTTTCAGTAAAAATGGGATCGCCTATTTCAGCCGATCCCATTAAAAAAACCAAGGAAGACCCGTCAGTTTTACTTCGTCAACGAATCTTCATGTAATGATTCATTCAATTGATCGACAATAATCGCCCATTCACCATCTGACTTAATTTTTTCGGCCAAGAACTGACGCTGAGCATCTGTCCAATAATCTGCTTCGGTGATTTTAGTTTGGGCACTGAGTTGATGCGTCACGATAAATAAAGCAATCGCGTCTTCACTCGAATCTAAACCCAGTTGTTCAAATAGATGAGTCATGCGTGGACGTACACTCATTGTCATTCTCCGTGTTAAAACTTATTGTTTATGGATACAAAATTATTCTGTTTTAAGGATATAACACGGAACGGACACGCACTCAATTACAGAATTCTACAGCGGTGAAAATTGAATAAAAGGCAAACTGAGCATAATCATCACGACCGATTGAATAAATACCAACAACAAAGGCAGCCCCCAGTTCACTCCGCCTTCTTCAGCAAACACCTGCTCACTATATTTCGGCTGCTGCATATAGGCTTTGGTCTTTTGCACCGCAAAATCGCTATATAAACGCTTTCCGATCCCTGCGAGTACGACGTTAGGAATCAATGCTAGCCCCATCAAGACTTGATCAGGCACACCAATGATGAGTGCCAACATACTAATCAAAAAACCAACCGCAAAGAATAAGAAGAAATAGCGGTACATCTTTCGATAGAGTAACCAATAGGGTCCAAAAATTAACCCCGCCCAACTCAGACCATTGTTCTGTCCAACTTGTTGTTCAATGAAATTTAAATAAGATTGAGCACGTGGCCCAATAAAGATTTGAATTAAATGTTTAAAAGAAGCTTCTGTCTGCATACGGAGCGATAGTTCAAATAAGTGAGTCGAGGGTTAATCAAAAGAACATCAAAAAAAAAGCATCTCAAGATGCTTTTTTTCATGTTCATCTTTAGGCTTGAATTGACCAGTCTTGAATGTCCCAACCTTGTTCTTTTGCTAGGACCTCTAAACGATCATCTGGATTAACTGCAATTGCATGATCCGCATATTCCAATAAGAATCGATCATTGATTGAATCTGAATAGGCCCAGGACTCTGTAACATCACGACCTTCTAACCATTGATTCAAACGGACTAATTTGCCCTTTTGATAGCACGGAGTATTAATTACTTTACCTGTATATTTACCATTTACAACTTCGGCATTGGTCGCAATGATTTCAGTAATGCCGAATTCACGAAAAATCGGTGCGGTAATAAAATCAGACGTTGCGGTGATCCCGACCAATTGATGCCCTGCATCTTGATGGCGCTGAATGGCAGCAAAGCCCTCTGGACGCATTTGCGCACGAATAACTTTTTTCATAAACAACTGATGTAACTCAGTTAAGTAGGCATTGTCATGTTGGGTTAAAAACTCAAATACAAATTCGTTATAGGCAATCGGGTCAAGCTGGCCTTTTTTATAATCATCATAAAATTTGTCATTCATGGCACGATGACGAATTGGATCAACCAAGCCTTCATTGACCAAAAACTCCCCCCAAGAATGGTCTGAGTCGGTATTTAATAAGGTGTGATCAAGGTCAAACAGTGCCAATTTCATGAAAATACTCGTAAAAGCTGAAATTTAAGAAAAAAATTGTAAATCTATCTCCGCTAGTCGATAGAAATTCGTTAAGATCATAACAATTTTAACATTTTTACACTTTGCTTTTTCGAGATGGACACAGAAATAAACGTCCCCGTGAGCAAAGTCATAAATTACACAATATTTAGGTAGCCAAATGATCGATTCAGAAGGTTTCCGACCCAACGTCGGGATCATTTTGGCAAACGACATTGGACAAGTTTTATGGGCAAAGCGCATTGGTCACAATGCCTGGCAATTTCCACAAGGAGGTATCCAACATGGAGAAACCCCCGAACAGGCACTTTACCGTGAGCTGAGAGAAGAAGTTGGCTTACTGCCCGAACACGTCCAGGTGATAGCACAAACCCAAGGGTGGTTGCGCTATCGTTTGCCACATCGGTATATACGTACCGATTCAGCCCCCGTTTGTATTGGTCAAAAGCAAAAGTGGTTTTTATTGAAACTGACAGCTTCAGCACAGCATATTCAGCTTGATTTGTCAGATCCACCTGAGTTTGATCAATGGCAATGGGTCAGCTATTGGTACCCACTAGGACAAGTGGTGAATTTTAAACGCGATGTATATCGTAAAGCCATGGTGGAACTTTGCAGTCAGCTTCCACAAAAGCCGTAAAAATTTGCAGAATGGATGCAGATTTTTAGGATGAGTGTTGTTATAAATAAAGCAGAATAAATTTTGGAGCAGACACGATGTCGAACATGCAGCTGGATACATTAAGACGCATAGTCCAAGAGATTAATGCGTCAGCCAGTTTGCATGAATCTTTAGACATAATGGTCAATCAAGTGGCAGAAGCCATGCATGTGGATGTCTGCTCAATCTACTTGCTTGATGAACGAAACCATCGTTATTTACTGATGGCTTCTAAGGGTTTAAACCCTGAAGCCGTTGGGCATGTCTCTTTGCATACCAGTGAAGGTTTGGTCGGCTTAGTTGGACAACGTGAAGAAATCGTCAACCTTGATAACGCACCGAAGCATGAACGCTTTATGTATCTGCCAGAAACGGGAGAAGAAATTTACAATTCCTTCCTCGGTGTTCCGGTAATGTATCGCCGTAAAGTTATGGGTGTCTTGGTGGTTCAAAACAAAGAACCTCAAGACTTTAGCGAAGCTGCCGAATCCTTCCTCGTGACCCTATGCGCTCAGCTTTCAGGGGTGATTGCCCATGCACATGCCGTCGGGAATATCGAAGTCTTTCGTAAGCCAAATAATCTGCCAGCCTATAAAACCTTCCAAGGCATTTCAGGTTCAGGCGGCATTGCTCTAGGTCGTGCAGTCATCTTATATCCACCTGCTGACTTGGCTTCAGTCCCTGATCGTGAAGCCGATGACATTAGTGAGGAGCTCGAATTACTCGACAATGCCATAGACGCAGTTCGCCAAGAAATTCAGTCGCTTGATGAAAAAATGCAAGATGCCCTCATGGCTGAAGAACGGGCATTATTTAGCGTGTTCTTACGGATGCTCGATGCCAATGCCCTCCCCGCGGAAATCAAAAGTGAAATTCGCGACGGTAACTGGGCACAAGGTGCTGTTCGCATTGTCATTGATAAACACATTGCGCTCTTTGCACAGATGGAAGATGACTATCTCCGTGAGCGTGTTTCAGACTTAAAAGATCTGGGGCGTCGTATCCTGGCTTTTTTACAAGAAGCAGATGCCAGTCACCGTGAAATCACCGATGAAAGTATTTTAATTGGTGAGGAAATTTCTACAGCTGCTTTGGTTGAACTCCCAGTCGATAAAATCGCAGCGATTGTGACCACTGAAGGTGCCATGAACTCACACATGGTGATTGTGGCGCGTGCCCTCGGCATTCCAACTGTAGTCGGTGTGACTGAACTGCCAATTAACACCCTCGATGATGTCGAAATGATTGTCGATGCACATCAAGGTCGTGTATTCATCAATCCACCTCGTCGTTTACGCACACGTTATAAAGAGATTCAAAAAGAAGAAGAGCAAATTGCTAAAGATCTGAAGCAATACGAAACCAAAGATGCCATCACCCCTGATGGCGTCGCGGTTCGATTGTTTGTAAATACAGGCTTGATGATCGATGTAGTACGCGGTGTACAACGTGGCGCCAAAGGTGTCGGTCTATACCGTTCTGAAATTCCATTTATGCTGCGTGATCGCTTCCCAGGTGAAGAAGAACAACGGGCGATTTACCGTCAACAGCTCAGTCATTTTGCCAATAAACCAGTGGTGATGCGTACCCTCGATATTGGTGCAGATAAAGACCTGCCTTATTTCTCGATTGAAGAAGAAAACTCTGCACTGGGTTGGCGTGGGATTCGCTTTACCCTTGATCATCCTGAGATTTTTTCAGCCCAAATTCGTGCCATGCTCAAAGCCAGTATTGGCCTGAACAACTTGCATATTTTGCTGCCGATGGTGACCAGTGTCAGCGAAGTCGAAGAAGCGTTGTATTTGCTCGATCGTGACTGGCAAGCGGTGCAAGAAGAAGAACAGGTGAAAATTACCAAACCCAAAATCGGCATCATGGTCGAAGTGCCGAGTGTGCTGTTACAGATCGATGAATTTGCTGAATTGGTTGACTTCTTCTCGGTCGGATCAAACGATTTAACCCAATACTTACTCGCAGTGGACCGTAATAACCCACGTGTTGCCAATGTCTATTCACACTCACACCCAGCCGTACTTCGTGCGCTGACTCGTTTGGTGCATGAATGTCATAAATACGACAAGCCGATTAGTATTTGTGGGGAAATGGCTGGTGATCCACTCACCGCTATTTTATTGATGGCAATGGGCTTTAATACCCTATCGATGAGTTCGAGTAATATCCTGAAAGTTCGTAAAGCCATCTGCCATGTGCCGATGCCAGATGCAAAAGAGCTCTTGAATCGTGCCTTAAGCATGAATAATCCACTGATGGTGAAAAGCTTAATGGAGTATTACTTTAAGACTCATGGTCTAGGTGATATGGTGAAATCAGCGACACGAATAGTCAGTTAAATTATAAAAATACAGACCAATAAAAAGGGAGATAGTCATTTGAGTATCTCCCTTTTTTGTGCTTGTCATAGCCACGTTTTGCATTTTTCTTTCGATCTACAAAAGTTTGGCTTTTGTTAAAATCGTTCATGTGTTTTGCCACGAAGTTGCGAACTTCAACTTCAGGCAGGACTTTTTTCTTTGCCATTTGCATTCACCTTTTCGCCTATACAGCACCTTCGTACTGTAGTGCATATATTGGTCTATTTTTAGATTTTTTCAAGCACTTTCCTATGGCTTTTTGATACAGCGTAGTTAGTCCCATGTCCATAAAAAATTGTTTTCCCACATTATTCCCATCTCCAAAACCCTCTCCCATTAAGAGAGGGAAATACATTGTATTTAACTTGCGAAAGCCCGTTCCAACAAACGCTCTACATCGACCATTTTGGCATCCAACATCCCCACCACTTGCCCGTGTTTAGCGCTATAACGGCTTTGAATAAAACCATTTGCTACATAATCAGGCGCATAGCATTTCAATAACACCGCTTGTGCAAGTACCGTTAAACGACTGACTAGGCTGCGCCCCATAAATTGTAAATCTTCAGGTGATTGATGAAATGATTCAAACAAGTCTTGTAACTCGGTTTGCAGGGTTGCATCTGTATTTGCTGTAGCGGCTAAATCTTTAAATAATACTTCGATGGACTCAGGATCACGCCCAATCGCGCGCAGCACATCTAGGCACATAACATTGCCTGAACCTTCCCAAATGGTATTCACAGGTGCTTCTTTAAAAATGCGCGCCATGATGCCGTTATCGACATAGCCATTGCCGCCAAAAACTTCCATCATCTCACCAGTTAGTTCGACTGCACGTTTACAAATCCAAAACTTAGCTGCTGGGGTCATAATGCGTTTCCATGCCACAGACAAGGCATCATCTGATTCATAGCACTGCGCCAAATGGAAACTGAGCTGCGTCGCTGCTTCACTCTCTAAAGCCAAATCTGCCAAAACTGCACGCATTAAGGGTTGTTCAATCAAATGTTTACCAAAAGCCTGACGCTGACGGGTATAGGCAATGCATTGCACCAAAGCTTGACGCAGCATGGCGCTCGAACCGACCGAACAGGTCAGACGGGTATAATTCGCCATTTCAATAATGGTTGGAATGCCACGCCCTGCCTCACCAATCATAATGCCCCACGCATTTTTGAATTCGACTTCCGAGCTTGAATTCGAGCGGTTACCGACTTTTTCTTTTAGGCGCTGTACCTGAATATTATTCTTGGTGCCATCTTCCAACCAACGCGGCACAAAGAAACAAGCCAAGCCATCTTGTTCGGTTTTTGCCACCACCAAATGCGCATCACACATCGGTGCAGAGAAAAACCATTTATGCCCCGTAAGTAAATAAGCCTTGCCTCGTCCTGTTTCTGCTGCAGGCACTGCGATGGTCTCATTGGCACGTACATCTGAACCACCCTGCTTTTCAGTCATGCCCATTCCAAGCCAAATCGACTTTTTCTGAGCTATCGGTACATCGCGTTCATCATATTCAGTCGATAGTAGTTTCTCGCCAATTTTCGCCCACAGTTCAGGTTCGCGCTGAATGAGTGGAATACTGCCGAGCGTCATTGCATTTGGACATAAATTGCCGCACTCGACCTGACCTGCTAAATAAAAACGTGCTGCCCACTCCACCCATTTTGCCTTGGAATTTGGCTGATTAAATGGATGTGCATGGGTATCAAACTGGCGGTTGAGTCCCATCCATTTATGCCATGAAGGATGAAACTCGATAAAGTCAGTACGGCGGCCTCGCGCATCGAAGGCATGTAAAATTGGGGTATGTTTGTTGGCTAAAGCCCCATGCTGAAAGTATTCACTCGAACCTGCCACTTTGCCCATTTCGCATAAAGTCGGCTGATCATGGCTGCTGCAGCGTTTTAAGATTTCATGTAAAACCGTATCGCTTGAAAATAGATTGTAGTTTTCTAGTTCATCAAATTGGTTGCTGATTTGATGCGTCATCCATGGCTGTTCTAATGTATTCATCGTCTATATTTTCCACTTGTTCTTGTTTGCTTTTCATTTCAGTATAGAGAAAATTTAAAGCATAGACGTTCGGTTTTCAGCGCTTAACAATATGAAGAATTCAGCCATTCAGATACGGCGTAAGCCGCGTCAATCACGTGCAAAGCTCACCCAAGAAGCCTTACAGGAAAGTTTTGTTCGGCTTTTGCATGAGCGCCCTGCCAGTCAAATTACCATTCGTGAAATTACCGACCTTGCAGGCGTTGGCTTAGGGACATTTTATGAATATTTTTCCAAGAAGGAAGATTTGATTGCGCTAACCATTCATTTGCATGTGAAACACAATGCCGAACAGATGAAAACTTATGCACAATCGCTGATGAAGTTATCCACAGATTTGGTTTTTCAAGAGTATTTACAGCAAATCATCCACTTCCAAATTGAGCAAATTCAAGCGCAGCAGTTTTTATGGTCACAGGTGTTTTTATTGGAACGGCGGATTTCAGATATTGAAAGTTACCGTAAAAGTTATGTCATGATGGTGCAAATGTGGCAACACATGCTTAAGCCTTTTATAAATAACGAGGAAAAGCTCAAGCCAATGGCTTTAAATATACAAAGAGTGTGTTATGGCTTTGTGTCGCAAAGCTTGTTGATCGTACCCAACTTTACTGAATGGGATGAATTAAAGCGAGATATAATTCATATGTTGCGCGATTAGACTTCGCGGACAAGTCTAATGACGTTTCAAATGCATTGGTGAATAAAATAAAGTCATGTTATTTACAAAAAACCGGCTCTTAAACCAGTTATTTTAAATATTTAGGAAATTCATTTTTACGGTAGAAGAAAATCATTCATCACTTGGTTCATCCTTCAATAAAAGTGTTTTAGAAGTTAAGCTTATATTGCTAGCTTACTTATCTCATTTATACGCCTTTGCAATGCTGGCCAGTTGTAAGCTCTTTAAAAATTCAGCCGTATATTTTGGACTATGGCCTAATGCCCCCCGATGATAGCCATTTGGGATCGCCTGATAAACTGCTGGCAATTTTTTATTTGCACACTTTCTGGTAATAACTTTGAGTACCAAGGTGATCTACAAATGGCCTGCGGCGCCTTAAACAAACATCAGTGTTACGGTTAGGGTCTTATATTCAATCGACTGCCATTTTAAATAGCTTAGGGATGGCCTTAAGTCTGAATTTTTTAAAAGATTGACTGAGGTGCTTGTTTTAACAAATTTTTTATTTCTGATAGACAACGTTTACGGGCCTGATATAGTAAAGACTGCATATCTGGACTAACCTGTTGATCTACATTGATCGATCTGCTTCGGCTGCTCCCAACAACACGCTGGGGAAAAATGCCGCTACATTGGTATCTGGATTTGGATTGGTTTCTACGTATTCAGCAATACATTCATATTGATAACCACCCGGTGCCAAGGGTATTGCAGCTTTAAGATTCAATTCAAGCGCATCTTTTTGCTCCTGAGCTGCAACCGCAATAGCAGCTGCACCACCTTGACTACGCCCCATCAGCATCCAGTCTTTACTAAATTGCCTCGGCTTCCAAGAATGCAATGCACGCACAGAATGCACCAAATTATAAACTTAACTGACTACATTCATATGAGGGTGCAGTTTTGGCTTACCCAGTCCTTATAATCTGTTGCAACCACTACATAGCCATGCCTCAAACAACTGTCGATTGCACCATCTATGACTAGTTGCAAACTATATACAGGCCCATTGTATAATCACTTGAAGGAGCACTTGTATCAGCCGCACAGTCGTGCCATGTGCTCATGCCAATACGGTCCAGTCTTGTTTAAGTGCTTATCCTTTTGGGAGTAAAATATATCCCGAGGTCAAAATGGGTTCGCCATTAACCCCCTCAACTACGATATGCGATCACGTAAGGTTACCTAGTATGTTGATATGATGTAGGAATCGATACACGCTGGAGTGACAACACCTGACCTGACAACAATAAAGATAGCTGTACCAACTGGCATCAATCCATAAAAATTTATTTACATTTTTTAAACGACGTAATCCACTTGCCAATATTTCTTCAGCTGTATTTTTAGCTTATTTTAAGTATTAAATAATGTCTTTAATGTTGAAAAACTCTGCAATATTAACAACATAAAAATGTCTTTCATTAACTAGAATCAGCTAAAAAACCTATATTAAGGCCAAAATCCATAATAAAAATATGGATTTAGATATTTCGTCCTCTTCTACCTATCATAGCAATATATTTGAGTTTAATTCATGGATAAAATATCAAAACAAAATATATAAATAAATATTATAAATTCAATAACTTAATCAATCGAATTAACCATTTATACAAAACTATTTTTCCATTTGTCAAAAGCCACAGAAAGCTTTAGAGTCAATAAGTATATAGAGATTTTTAAGCTTTTAACGGCTACAGTTTTATAACTTCTCTTCGATTGATTGCTGCTTGAAAAATTTTAGAATAAGAGAAAAACTGTTGTCACATTGTCACTTTAAAATGAATTAACAAAACGGTTAATGTCATGTGCTGTTGAGCGTGTTATCAATTGAAAGGTTATAACTCCCAACTTTAATACATGATTATAATAATGGAGATACTCAATGAGCGACGACGTTAAAAAATGTCCTGTCACCCACCTAACAACTGATGCTGGTGCTCCTGTTGTAGATAATCAGAACAGTATGACGGCAGGTGCACGTGGTCCTTTACTTGCCCAAGACCTATGGCTTAATGAAAAACTCGGTAATTTCGTTCGTGAAGTAATTCCAGAGCGTCGTATGCATGCCAAAGGTTCTGGTGCTTTCGGTACGTTTACCGTGACTAACGATATTACCCAATATACCCGCGCTAAAATTTTCTCAGAAGTTGGTAAAAAAACTGAACTTTTTGCTCGTTTCTCTACCGTAGCGGGTGAGCGTGGTGCTGCAGATGCAGAACGCGATATTCGTGGTTTTGCCCTTAAATTCTATACTGAAGAAGGTAACTGGGATTTAGTTGGTAATAACACCCCTGTCTTCTTCCTACGTGATGCTCGTAAATTCCCTGACTTAAACAAAGCAGTAAAACGCGATCCTAAAACCAATAAGCGTAGTGCAACTAATAACTGGGATTTTTGGACTTTACTACCTGAAGCTCTACACCAAGTTACGATTGTGATGTCTGACCGCGGTATTCCAGATGGTTACCGTCATATGCATGGTTTTGGCAGTCATACTTTCAGTTTTATTAATGCCAATAATGAACGCTTCTGGGTTAAATTCCACATGCGCACTCAACAAGGCATTAAAAACTTAACCGATGCTGAAGCTGAAGCGATTATTGCCAAAGACCGTGAAAGTTCACAAACCGATCTGTTCAATGCAATTGAACGCGGCGATTTCCCAAAATGGAAAATGTACGTTCAAATCATGCCTGAACTTGATGCAGAAAAAGTACCTTATCACCCATTTGATTTAACCAAAGTATGGCCTAAAGGCGACTATCCGTTGATTGAAGTGGGTGAATTCGAACTCAACCGTAACCCTGAAAACTATTTCCAAGATGTTGAACAAGCCGCTTTTGCACCAAGCAACTTGGTGCCGGGCATTAGCTTCTCACCTGACCGTATGCTGCAAGCGCGTTTATTCAACTATGCTGATGCTGCACGTTATCGCGTGGGTGTAAACCATTACCAAATTCCTGTAAATGCACCACGTTGCCCTGTTCATTCCAACCGTCGTGATGGTCAAGGCCGTATTGATGGTAACTATGGTGCAACACCGCATTATGAACCAAACAGCTTCAGCCAATGGCAAGAGCAACCACAATACAAAGAACCACCATTGAAAATTACTGGTGATGCTGACTTGTGGGATTACCGTGAAGATGACAGCGACTATTTCAGTCAACCACGTGCTTTATTCAACTTAATGAATGATGAACAAAAACAAGCATTGTTTAATAACACTGCTGGCGCAATGGGCGATGCACTCGACTTCATCAAATATCGTCATATCCGTAACTGTTACGCATGTGATCCAGCTTATGGTGAAGGTGTTGCAAAAGCATTAGGCTTAACTGTAGCGGATGCGCAAGCTGCTCGTGCAACTGATCCAGCTCAAGGTAATCCTGGCTTGCTTTAAGTTTTATCTTTGAATAAAAAAACCACCTTTTAAGGTGGTTTTTTCTTGGCATTAAATATTCCAATTACCTTCTATTAATCCTTAAACAATCAATTTTTTGCCTTCATGCATGGTTAAAAATGGATTCATTAACTTTGATGTTTTTCGCATTGCATGATGTAAGTCATGTTCAGGTTGGTCTCTAGCTTCATCAGTCAACTGAAAAGTCCGATAATGCATTGCCAATGAACATTTTGACTGTAAATCTTTATGCGCCTGAAAAGCTTCTTCGGGATTCATGTGCAAATATTTCATTAAACGACGTGGCTCATAAGCTCCAATCGGTAATAACGCTACTCGGGGTGCACCTAGGCGTGTATGGATTTGTTTGAAATGCGCGGCATAGCCCGTATCTCCAGCAAAGAAGAAATGTCCTGTACTATGCACGATGGAAAAACCTCCCCATAAGGCATGATTTTGATCTCGCCAACCACGACCTGAACCATGCTGTGCAGGCGTATAAACGATACGCAAATCTTCAAACATTTCCGATTGCCACCAATCAAGTTCAATGACATTGAAATGTGTGGGTAAATAATAAGCATTGCCTAAACCAGTATAAATCGGCATAGCAAATTGTTCATGTAACCAATTCAAGGTTGCTAAATCCATATGATCATAATGATTATGGCTCAGTAAAACCCCATGAATTGTAGGTAATTCTTCTAAGGCAATTCCTGCAGGACAAGCACGTCGTGGTCCAGTCCCTTGACGTGGGCCTGCATACTCCGCCCATACAGGATCGGTCAAAAAATTATATGGCCCAATTTGAATCAAAACCGTCGCATGTCCGACAAACCAAACCAACCAATCATCCATTTTAGCCAATGGCCGATTGTGCGGAATGCTACGCGAAGAAGCAAAAAACTGTTGGTATTCTTGCTCACGATCTACTTTCCATGTATCGCTTTTACGCGTCATGATCCATTTCAGCATATCTTTACGCGTAAACGCATCGGGATTTCGAAGGGTATTAAAGAATTTTTCCCCATTAAAATGGTCAGTTGCCAGATAATCAAATACAGGCTTCGTCCACGTATGTTTCATACAGCTTTTAGTTCTGATTTGAAACTGTGCTGATTGAGTTTTTTGATTCATGTGTATTTAAAATTCATTCACTATGCTGACAAACCTTGCAAAGTATTTAACCTCGCAGACCTATTGATCAAGACGACCTTTCATGCGCTCAAGCCAAACCTTCCGAGATTGAGGCTTGACAAAGAGTGCCACAATTTCAGGATGAAGCTGTTTAATTTGTGCTTCAATTCTGTTGACACAAGCTTCTATATCATCTGACGTTAAATTATCTTTAAATTCAAGACTCAAAGATGCCAAAACTTGATGTGCACCCATCTGCTCTGTTAACACCCCATTGGCAGAATGCACTGCTGGATCTTGCTCTGCAACCATCAAGACATTATGCCTCAATTGTGGATCAGCAGTTTCTCCCATGAGCAATCCTTTAGTCTCACGTGCAAGTAAAATTGCTGAAATAGCGAGTACAACCCCAATTAGAATTGATGCCAGACCATCAAGCATTGGCATATTCAGCGCGTGTGATAAATAGATACCGATCAGGGCAATAAACAGACCAATCAGCGCTGCTGAATCTTCAAATAACACGGTAAATGTCGTCGGATCTTTACTGCGTCGAAATGCTTCAAAATAGCCCTGTTTCCCTTTGATTTTACGAAATGCTTTCAATGCCACAAACCAAGAGGTCCCTTCACACAAAATCGCAATACCTAATACGATATAGTTAATCATCGGATTTTGCATTTCTTCGGGGTGATAAATATGACTAATCCCTTGATAAATCGACACGATCGCACCCAAAGCAAAGACCATCAACGCCACAATAAAAGCCCAAAAATACAGCTCTCTCCCATAACCAAACGGATGGCGTGCATTTGCTGGCTGCTGCGATTTTTTCATACCGTAGAGCAGTAAGATTTCATTTAAAGTATCAACCACAGAGTGAATAGCTTCACTCAACATAGCCGAACTATTCGTGATATAGGCAGCGACAAACTTCACCAGTGCAATCGCTAAATTGCCGAAGAGCGCTGCATATACCACGATTTTGTTAGATTCAGACATTTAAAATTGTCCTAAATTTATTTTTATCAAACAGATCTATTTGATTTTATAGCTCATTCCATAGTACTCAAACTGACTGTAGCTGTTGTTTGTTATTTTGTTGTTTTTACACCAACTGTCGATTGTTTCGACAATGCCATCATATTCCATGTGAAACACGCTCTTTAGCGCAAAGGTATAGAACAAAAAAGGAAGCCGCAGCTTCCTTATAATTCTGTAGATGTACACGGTTCAACGTACTTTATTAAAATATTGCTCGCGCCACTCTTTCCAAAAGTACATCACAATACCAAACATCACGACCACGATTCCAACAAAGGCATTGGAGCTAATATATTCACTGTTCAACGTCGCTCCCAAAACCAATGCTATGACAGGTGTCATCACATTACTGAGTGACACCGTTGATGCCGCCAAACGTTTGATCAGCCAGAAGTAACACAGCATTGCCACAATAGATGACATGATCATGGTAAAGACAAAACCTATCATGGCACGGCCACTTGGCAATTCGGTTGGAAAATGCTGCCAAATAAATGGAATAATGAGCATCGATCCTAAAGCAGAAACAATCAGGGAACCGGTTGCCTGTGACATCGGCTTTAACGGTGCATTAATCTGCTTCACCCAAAAAATCGAACTGATATACGACACCATGCTGATTAGCATCAGTACAACGCCAATTGGATTGACTTTGCTATCAGCAGAATCTGCAAAGACAAAAGTTAGACCTCCCACTGCAACCGCCATGCCCAACCACTGCAAAGCGACCAATTTATGTGTTTTTAAAATTACATGCCCAATCAAACCGGCAATTAAGGGTGAAAAACCAAAAATCAGTGCCATTAAACCAGAGGTGAGATAATTGGCTGCCAGATAAATAAATAACTGTGCGCCAATCAAATTCAAACTCCCTGCCACATAACTTTTTAATGAGGTTTCATCAAACGGCAAAGGATCACGCATCAATTTCAACAAAAACAGCGCAATAATAGATGCACCGAAGTAACGGATAATCAACACCCACATCGGATGTATTTCCTGTACACTCCACACAATCGCGAGCGGCGTCGTCGCCCAAATCAGTACCAAAAGAGCATATATACTTGCCGTCAGCGGCAGTGAAGATTTCATTTCATTCTCAAATTTGATTGTTCTAACGACTTAACCTGAAACCCACTATTCAGATCTGGAACTACTCGTAAGACCAGTAACTAATAAAGTTTAAGACCAATTATTGCTCTCCCCTTTATCAACTAAATTGGAGGCGGTATGAATGCCACCGATCGTTTGGGGTATATGGACTTCTCCTCAAACGATCAATAATCTCCCCTAACCACTCTTAAAAAAAAGAGGAGGGAAACATCTAAACGAAATCCATTCTTCACAAAGACTACTCCCTCCTTTGAAAAAGGAGGGCTGGGGAGGATTAAAACCGTTGAATAGATCTACATAAGCTAAAACTATATACATGGACTACAAAATAGCTTTATAAGTGCGATGCTAAAACTAAAGACATAAAAAAACAGACCTACGTTACCGCAAGTCTGCTCCTCTTAGACATTCAGCTTACTTTACAAGTTTACGTAAATCTTGGCTTAAATCTAAATATTTATCCGCTTCAAACGCCGCATTCTTGCTAATCAATTTTTTCAAATGACGCATCTCTTTTGCAGCATTCACAGTGATACCACCCACGATTACACCGTCAGTAACACCAAACAAAACAAATGATGATTCTGCAGCTAATTCAGGATTTACTTCGCCACGTGCAATCCATTCGCTTGCAGCCATATCACCTACAAATTGATAGTTGATATTCAATTGATCTGTCCAGAACCACGCTGGATTTGGGGTTGGATGTTCAACACCCATTACATGACGAGCAAAGATACCTGCTTGCAAGTTCGCATTTTCCCAAGTTTCGACACGACGGTGGTTACCACAGTCACGAAGCTGAGTCGCAACGTCACCCGCTGCATAAATATCTGGATGCGAAGTTTGGCAGTTATCATTCACTTTAATGGCAAAATCAACGTCTAAACCTGCATCAACCGCAAGTTGAGCATTTGGCACAATGCCAATACCATAGATCACTGCATCGGCACGAAGTTCTTCACCGCCTTCAAGCGTGATCACCACTTCTTCGCCATCAAGCTTACAGCCAGAAATAGAAGTCGAAAGACGAACATCTACACCTGCAAGACGTTGTTGAGCCAATAAGAATTCGCTCAATACGCGTGGAGATGAACGCCCCATCACCATTGGACCCATTTCAATCACGGTCACGATACAGTCTTTAGAACGTGCTGAAGATGCAAGCTCAAGACCAATCACACCACCGCCGATCAATACAATACGGCGACCCGCTTGTAATACAGGCACCAATGCTTGTGAATCTTCAAGGTTACGTAAGGTATAAACGTGTTTACCCAAAGCATCGAAATTCGGTAAACGGCGTGCTGCACCACCAGTTGCTAGAAGCAACTTGTCAAATGACACAATTTCACCATTTTTCAGTTCAACTGTTTTCGCATCGCTATGGATTTTCACAACGCCATTGCCACGAATATGTTCAACACCGAGTTCTGCCAATTTTTCTTCTGACAGAATTTCGATTTTGGTCTCTTCAGGTTTTAGAATTACGTCTTTAGACAAAGGCGGACGTTCATAAGGAAGATGTGTTTCATCACCCACCAAAATGATTTTGCCTTCATACTTGTTCGCACGGAGTTCTAAAATGGCGCTAGCACCAGCTTGACCAGCTCCAACAATAACGATGGTTTCGATACCATTTTGGCTCATGGGTATATTCCTTATTTCAATTCTGCAGATACGATGCCGAAGCCCGCAATCCACTCACTAATATCTTCGTAGCAATGTGTTGTCATGTCGTATTCGCCCACTTCATGTAGTGCAGCAAAAGCAGCCATCCAAGAACGAACTTCTTGACCGCCACGACCGCCCTCGGCACGAATTTCAGCTTCAGTCATCGCTTCAATGGCAGCAAAGTCAGCTTTGGCAAAAGTATCAAGCAATGCACGATCCCATTCTGGGTTTAAAGGCACTGCGACAGAAGTATCACCCGCTGCGAGTTTTTGACCGACAGCAATGATTTTGCCTTGACGTGTATTACGTGCCTCTTCAGTTGGATTACGACCTGCAATCAGGAACTCTTCCACTTCTGGTGGAACTGAACCCATTTGCGGCGTTGGTGGATCATGAGACAAACCACCTGTACCCAAAACAAGTACACGTTCATTCTCTAAGTTCAATGATTTAATGAACTGACCGACTGCACGACCCAAAGCGACTGTACGCTTGGTTGTTGGCATCGGTGCAGCTGCACCATTGATAAAAATTGGAATCGTTGGATAACGATCAAGCTTGCCACCACAAAGGAAATGTAATGGTTGAGTCACACCGTGGTCTGCCTGCATACGATAAGAGTATGCAACATCGACACCTTCATCCAATACGCGACGAACCAGACTGATTGCTGTTTCTTCAGGCACATTAATGTGGTCATTGTCTTTACCATAATCCCAATCCCCTGCTGCTTTGGCACGAATACCGACGCAGAAAGATGGCATGAGGTCATAGAAGAAACCATTGAAATGGTCTGGACCAAAAGTAATGATCAATGTTGGATTATAGTCTTCAACTTCTTTAGCAAGTTTGGCAAAAGTTTCGCGAACTTTTTCCTCTTTGTATTTCTCTTGCGGAGAAGCGAATTCCATTAGGGGACTGTGCGATGCACAAATAAGTTTAACGGCCATGGGTGACTCCTAAACGGAAGGCAGCCAAGACGGCTGCCGAGTAAGTCCTTTACGTATTTGGCGAATTAAATCTCGTCAAAGAAGCCAGCACGTGGTTGACGTAAACCACGGATACCCAGACCACATTCAGCATTAATTAAAACACCAGTTAATGGGCGGTTGTTTTGACGAGAAGCCAATAACACGTATGAACCAGTCATATCTTCAGGTTCGGGTAAGAAATTGAGCGGCATGCCGCGTGCAATCTTCTCAGGATCACGTGCATCGAGTAGACCGAGGTTTTCTTGGCCTAAAGAAGCAGCACCTTTGATGTTTACATTCATACCCGACGGAGCAACAGCGTTCACTCGTACTTTAGGCGCAAGCTCGTAGGCTAATTCTTTCATAATCCCAACGCCAGCATGCTTAGACGCTGTGTATACAGGGCCTCCGCCTGCCGAATACAGTGCTGAGTTAGACAAAGTAAATATGATAGAACCTTCCGAAGCTATCAATGCATCAAGTGCAGCTTTGGCACCTAAGATGAGAGATTTGGTGTTAATACCCATAATCTCATCAAAAGCTTTCTCCAGCTGTTCACCCGATGTATTGACGATATCTGCGTAATGATCCCAGATACCTGCGTTTCCGACGAAACAGTCAAGTTTGCCATAATGTTCTACAGTTGCTTGAACTGCACGAACATTATCCTCATAGCTGGCTACATCTCCTGCGATCGCAAGCACGCGGTCACCAAAATGTTCTTTCAATGCATCAACTTTCGATTGAGAACGTTGAAGAACAGCAACTTGTGCACCTTCTTCTAAGAAACGTTCAACCAATGCCCAGCCTAAGCCTGAACCACCACCGGTAATAAGTGCAACTTCGCCTTGTAGCCAACCCATGATTACTCTCCTGCCATCTCTACGTATAAAGCACCATCTTCAACAATCACAGGGAATGTCTTGATAGGATCTGTTGCTGGTAAGCATAATGCTTGACCAGTTTTCAAACAGAATCGAGCCGAATGAAGTGGACATTCAACAGTGCCATCATCTTCAAGGTAACCTTCAGACATTGAAGCATTACCATGTGAACAACGGTCGTTCATCGCGAAAAATTCGCCATTGTTGTTGAATACTGCAAGCGCATCGATACCGTTAACGCCGCAATCTACTTTCAATGCTTCGCCTTCGTCTAATTCGTCAACTTGGCAAACAAAAATCTTATTCATTAGAAGAACACGCTCAGGTTATGTGAGTTGTAAGTCACCTGATCAAGGGTAATCTTACGGTTGAAGATTTCGAAACCTTGCTCAGTGTCGACTTTGCGGATCTTGTCGTGACGCTTACCACAGTAGATTGTTACATCTTTCTCTTTCTGGGTACGGTACAACAAGTACGTTACGTAAACGTCGTATTCGCCTTCAACTTCAGTCGCTTCAACAATCACATTTGAAACCATGTGTGTTGTACGTGAAGGAGGTTCTTCAGCCCAAGCCATACCTGTCTCTAAACGAGCTACACGGCGTTCCAACAAATCTTTAGTATCGTTAAATACCCAAGTTGTTGGCGGCTCAATCGAACGACGACGGTCACGTGTTTGCGCGTTTGGTGTTGTGCGTAACGTATAAGAAATATCTTCAGCTAATACAGCTAACCAATCGCGGAACTTCCAATCGTCAAGCAATTTTGCTTCACGATAAAGAAACTGACTAATTTGGTGATGAAGTTCTAAACTGATTTGACTCATTTCATAAGCTCCTTCTCATATTCGTCAGCCGCAGCTTCAACGTCTTCCCATTTTTCATGAATCAATAAATCTGCCCAACGGCGGTACATACCACGTGCTGCAGTCTCAGAGAAAATATAGTTAGTGATACCCGGGATACCATCTTCACGTACTTTCTCGTTGCCTTTACCCATTTCCATAATGAGTTTGTTTTGACGTGCTTTATAACCACGTAATACTTTTTGGATTTCGATCCAGTTTTCAGAGTCATCTTGCTCTAGGAAACCAGCAGGACCGAAGGCACGTGTTGCAGAACGTTCAAATGCTGCTTGTACATCTTCTGGCGCGTCCGCATCACAGATACAGAATGCCCATACTTCAGTCTTGTTTGGACCACGTGGGTGCCATACACGAAGCGTTGCAGTACCGTTCAACCAAGATAGTGTTGGGAACATGGTGTTGTGACCAGCAAGACGCAGTGCACGAGTTTCACCTAGGCGTTCTTTCACTTCTTCATACGTTTCACGGAAGTAGTTTGCTACTTCACCATCCACCCATACGTTTGCGTCTGGTTTCTCAGTGAAGAAGAAGCCTGAACCGTGACCACGTGAACCGTATTGGATCGCGTCTTTCGCAGTTTCCCAAACTGGACGGGCAGTTTGTGCAGCACCTAATTTCTTAGAAGATTCATCATCTGGTTTAGCACCAAGCACCTGAATCGCAGATGCATGAGAGAACAACGCGTGGTATTGGTCAGAAGCGAACTGTTCAGCTGCAAATTTCCAGTTACAGTCGATTTCCCATTTGTGTACACCACCAACGATCACAGTACCACCTTCACGACGGTCTACAACGCCGTCCAGGTACCAAGCGATATCGCCCATGTATTCTTCTAGATCTGGAGTTGTTTCATCCCAGCAGCCGAATACTAAGCCTTTGTATGATTTAACGCGGTTAACTTCTACCAGACCCCATTGCTCTTTACATGCACCATGTGGGTAAGCACGATCTTCAAGCGGGATATCTTTTAGAGAACCGTCAATACCGTATGACCAGCCGTGGTATGGGCAAGTGAACGCACGTGTATTACCACAGTCCGCGAAGCTCACACGCATAGAGCGGTGACGACATTGGTTTAAGAATGCTTTGATTGAGCCATCTTTTTGACGTGCCACGATGATTGGATCTTCACCCATATAGGTATTGAAGAAATCGCCGGCTTTAGGAATTTGGCTCTCATGGCATAGGAATAACCATGTACGACCGAACACACGTTCTAATTCAAGTTCGTAGATGTCTGGATCTGTATAGATAGATGGCGTGATACGTCCATTTTGTGCATCGACTAAAGCATCGATTTCGCGCACATCAATTTTTCCACTCATGAAAAGCTCTCCTGTGACCATAAGGCACAAAGTAATAGACTCAACTTTTCAACGATGATGGATTTTAGAGCGATATTCGGGAAATATTTATTTTGTTTTAATTAAGAGATTTTATGGATTATTACGGTAGATTTTTTTTATAGTATTTTTTTTAAATTACCGAGAACACCATTTATTTCGTGAATGGCAAAATAATCCTCACGCAATAGTTGTTTATAGATTATACTGAACGAACTTCTAAGTAAGACATTTTTTGGATTACTCCACGGGTTGATTATATGGAATTACGACACTTACGCTACTTCATTACTGTTGCTGAAGAACTCAATTTCAGTAAAGCTGCGTTAAAACTTTATACTGCTCAACCTTCTTTAAGCCAACAAATTAAAGATCTTGAAGAAGATGTCGGCGTAAAATTGTTGCACCGGACTAAACGCAAAGTTGAGCTCACAGAAGAAGGTGCCGTATTTCTAGAACAAGCACGTTTGACACTAGCTCAAGCAGACAAGGCCGTAGCGATGGCACGTCAGGTTTCACAAGCCAAGCAACAGATGCTACGGATTGGTTTTGTGCCTGTCGCAGAGATGAAAATCTTCCCATACGTCTTGCCAAATCTGCGTGTTCAAAACCCAGAACTCAAAATTGAATTACTTAGTTTAAATAATCGCGATCAGATGAAATTGCTGCAAAAAGGTGAACTAGATATCACTTTTACTCGCAATAACTTTCATAGCGACGAAATTGAAAGTCAGTTTGTACTACGTGAACCATTGATCTTTATTTTACCCAAAGATCACCCTTTAGCGAAGTACGAACGTATTCCAGTTAAAGCATTGAATGGTATTGATTTTATCATTCCTGCACGCGAACAATCAGGCACATTGCATGAAGCCATTTTAGACTTTGCTTCTAACCATGGCGTTCAATTTAATATCGTGCAAAAAGCCGACAATATCCTGTTTAACATTAACTCCATCGGCATGGGTTTAGGTTGCACGATCCTACCGGGATACATCGCGCCATTGACCATGAACAATACTGTGATTCGTCCTTTAGATGTCGAATTACCGTATCTAGACCTGTACGTAAGTTACCGAAAAACAGCGAGTTCTGTGGCTGTAGATAAATTCCTTGAACTGCTAACCAAAGTTTTTTATCTCGATATCAATCGCGAACAGCGTTAATTTTCGCCAAGTCATAATTTATAGATATAGCACCATTATTTTTGAAATAAATAATGGTGCTTTTTTTATGGCTAAAAAGTCGCTTTTTTAATCGTTTAAATGTTTTAATCGACGCATTTTATCTATCATGCATATCGACTTGATGGAAAATAACTTATAAATTTTAGTTTAGACATTGATAAAAATTGCTAAAAATAGCCGATTTACAACTTAAGTCTAATAAATAATTCCCCTTCCCCAACCATTTAGATGAGCTTATTTTATGCCTTTTTACTGATTTAGACCGTACACTGTCGACCTACTAATGAGAATAATACTCATTTAAAGTATTTCTTTCAAAAGATTTATATAAAAAAAAGGATGGCAAAACCATCCTTTTTTTGAATTTCATGTCAGTGACAAGAAATTACACACCCCGCGCTTTTAAATAATCTTTAATCACGGTGTTGAATTCTTCTGCTTTTTCAACTTGTGACCAGTGACCACATTGGCTAAAGATATGCGCATCAGCATGAGGAACGGTATTCAAAATATCCCACGTACGAGATACTGGAATCACCACGTCTTGAACACCGTGAATAAGCAATACTGGTACAGTAATGTCTTTCATTTTTTCAAAATCTAATGGGAATTCGAAACGGTCACGGTCACGTGCGCCAACAACATCCATCAAACGGTTAGATGCATAGTCATTTGCAGCAGATGCAAAACGTACTTTTACCAATTCGTCCGTGATCAAGTCTTTGTTTACAACAAACATAGACAAGGTTTTCTTGATGCCTTCTTCGGTTAATACAGGGTTTGCATGTGCTTTAAGTGCTGCAGTTTGTTTAGCACCGCCTGTACCCATAGAAACGATACCCAATACACGTTCTGGATAGTCCAAAGCCATTTGGAATGCTAACCAGCCACCGAGTGAGTTACCCACTAACCAAGTTTTTTCAACACCTAGGGCATCTAACGTACGTACAGCGTGATCAACCCAAGCACGGATACCATAAGCAGTATTCGGTGCAACAACAGTTTGACCATAACCAATCGTATCGATAGCGATACAACGTGCTTGTTCACCAATTTGTGGAAGGTTTAACCACCAGTTTGCAGCAGCAGATACACCTGTACCTGAACCGTGTAAAAATAGAATTGGTGTGCCTTCACCTACTTCGTGGTAATGCGTTAATTCGCCTTCAGCAGTTTCAATCCATTTATCTTCTAAACCAAAGAATGAATCAGTTGTATAGTCAGGAATCTGAACAGTGCTCATACATGCTCCTCGTATTGCGTAGAGCTTATGTTTCAATCCATAGCGGATTTAAACACAAGGGGGTCTCTTTTGGATTTTATGGTTTTTACAGTCTCATATTACCTGTTCAGCCACTGCTAACTGATACATATTTACGATCATAAACAATAAATAGACTATAATTTAAGTTATTGTTTTTTAAAAATATAACTCAATAATATACCCATAAAATCTTTGAGGTATTTCTTTTTTAAATAACCCAGCAAATAAAAAGGGAAGCAATGAATCCACTTCCCTCTTTTTTATCCTGAGAAATTAGAACTTATAGGTATAAGTTGTCGCGACACGGTACTCTTGCAAGTCAGATTTGTAATCGAAATCGGCATCGATATACATTGCCTGGAAGCCTAAGCCCTTCAACTTACCTTCAGGCACGGTGTAGTTCACAATTAAGTTCAATTCATCTGACTTCTGATCTTTAAGACCAGCAATTTCTGCATCTGAACCTGTGAAATAAACAGCAGTTGTATTTAAGCCTTTCACACCCATTTCTGAGAAATCATAACCATAAGTAAAGCCCCATGATTTTTCATTTTTTGCAGTAAATGTTGCTATACCCCAGTTGACTAAGTACGGCTGCGGCACCCATCCACCCAGTGTTGGGAATGCATTATCACCAAACATTTGTTGATAACCCAAACCAAAGGTATGCGAACCGTAATTCACTTTCGCACCAACCGATAACGCTTGGTTATCAATTTCGCCATACAGTTTGTCACCCGAATCTGAGTTGTCAAAATAACGGATATGGCTATCCAGTTTGGCTTTGTCACCTAACTTAGTTTTATAGTTCGCGCCGACATATTGCTGTGTGTAAATGTCTTGAACATCGGCATACCAATAGCTACCACCAATTTCAGGTGTAAATTGATGGTCAATACCCGCAATATACATACCATCAGAAGTTGGCCCAAGATCATAATGACCTATGGTGCCATCTGGTAATCTTTTACCTGGAGCGAACATTGATAAATCACGGAATTGGTTGTCATAACGGTTATTGATCCCGTCAATGTATGCCAAAGTTAACTTAGTATCTTTAATCTCTTTCGATTCTAACCATGCACCGCTATAAGTCGTCATTAACTGACGTGATGGATCGAAAACCAACACTGGAGACACTGGTAATAACTCACCCACTTTCAACTCAGTTTCAGATACTTTGGCTTTAAGGGTCACGCCCACTTTACCAAAGTTATCTTTTGATTCTTTACCATCGTGCGGCAAGATCCAGTCTGGGTTTTTATCACGTGCATTAAGTTTAAATGCATGTTGAACCAAAAGGTCAGCACCCACTTGAATACCTGCACCAATATCTTGATACCCTGACTTGGCATCCAAAGTCACACCCTGTGACCATGAACCCCAATTACCCGCCGGATTTTCTTTAATTTGACGGTCTAAGTAGAAGTTTTTAAATTTCAATTGTACTTGGCTGTCGTCAACAAAGTCCGCATAAGTTGCAGATGTTCCTAATGTTGCTGTCGCAGCAAGAATTGCTATCCATAAATTTTGACGACGCATGGCTTATTCCCAGTGATCAAATTAAGCTATGACATCATCATGCTCAACAATACCTTGGAAAAAAATCCGACTACAGTATTAAGGTTTATCAGGCTTTTGTATGACTTGAACTTTGGAAGCTATTTCTGGTTATTTTCCTTAGAGATTAAAACAATAACTCTTTTTTATCATTTAGAACAACTGATTAAATTAACCCCATGTTTTATTAACATAAAATTTAAAGTTTTTTATTTTTTGCAATTACATGCGCTGTATTAATTGCTTTTAAGTTTAAACAAAGTTTTTTACTGAGATTTATCCTTATTTGAGTTATAAAATTTAGCTATGACATGATATTTAATTTATATAATCATCAATAACTTAAAGTTAAATTTTACTACTATGGCTGCTCGAAATCAGCCATTGGTTCGCAGAACTTTTCTTATTTCAATCCACTTTTCATGCCTCAAATCAATCTCAACGTAATCTCAAGCCCATCTCAAACCAACACAGCCACTTCAGACATAAAAAAAGCGCCCATTTTGGACGCTTTTTGACTTAAAACAAATTAAGCATTGGCTTCTTTTGCTTTAGACATCGTCAATGCCAAGTCTTCAATCATATCTTCTTGACCACCAACCGTACCACGACGACCAAGCTCAAGAAGAATTTCACGAGCAGAAACACCATATTTCGCTTCAGCACGTTTCGCGAATAACAAGAATGATGAGTAAACACCGGCATAACCTAAAGTTGCTGCATCACGGTCAGCACGGATCTGATGTGTCATCATTGGAATGATTAAATCTTCCGCAATATCTTGAACTTTAAACAAGTCCACACCTGTCTCCATTTGCATACGGTTGGCAACCGCAACAAACAATTCAAGTGGAGTATTACCTGCACCTGCACCTAAACCTGCAGAAGCTAAATCGACACGCGTTGCACCAGCTTGAACCGCTGAAACAGAGTTCGCAACACCCATACCTAAGTTATGGTGACCGTGGAAACCGATTTCGATCTCTGAAGCCAGGTTGGCACGTAAAATACCCACGCGGTCAGTCACGTCTTGAGGCAACATATAACCAGCAGAGTCAGTCACATAAATACAGTTTGCACCGTATGACACCATTTTGCTGGCTTCTTCCAAAAGTTTTTCAGGAGTTGCCATGTGCGCCATCATCAAGAAGCCCACAGTGTCCATGCCAAGTTTACGTGCAGCAGTAATGTGCTGTTCAGAAACGTCAGCTTCAGTTGAGTGCGTTGCAACACGAATGGTTGCTACACCAACATCATGTGCCATTTTCAAATGGTCAACCGTACCAATACCAGGAAGTAAAAGTGCAGATACTTTCGCCTGTTTCAGGTTTGGAATCACCGCTTTTAGGTATTCTTCATCGGTTGCTGCTGCAAAACCATAGTTCACAGAGTTACCGCCTAAGCCGTCACCATGCGTAACTTCGATTAAAGGTACACCTGCATCATCCAAAGCAGTTGCAATGGCAACCATTTGTTCAGGTGTAGTTTGATGGCGCATAGGATGCATACCATCACGTAAAGTCATATCATTAATAATAATCTTAGACATTTTGGTATTCCTTAAGCTTCAGCAGTGTTTAATACGCGTTCTGCAAACATTTCTGCAGTACGTGCAGCTGCCGCAGTCATAATGTCGAGGTTACCTGCATATTTAGGAAGATAATCACCTAAACCTTCAACTTCTAAGAAGATTGAAACACGGTTACCGTCAAATACAGGACCATTTACAAGTTTGTAACCTGGTACATATTTTTGAACTTCAAGAATCATCGCATGTACAGATTCAGTGATTGCTGCTTGATCTGGTTCACCTTCAACCAGACAGTGCACAGTATCACGCATCATCAGTGGTGGCTCAGCAGGGTTAATGATGATGATCGCTTTACCTTGTTTCGCACCGCCCACTTTTTCAATAGCGCCAGCAGTCGTACGAGTAAATTCATCAATGTTTTTACGTGTACCTGGACCCACAGATTTTGTTGATACTGTTGCAATGATTTCGCCATATTCAACAGGCTGAACTCGTGAAATCGCAGCAACCATAGGAATCGTTGCCTGACCACCACATGTCACCATGTTGACGTTCGGAACTTCACCGGCATCCAATAACGCTTCTAAGTTTACTGGTGGTACGCAGAATGGACCGATTGCAGCAGGTGTTAAGTCAATCATTAACACGCCAAGTTCATTCAATTTACGGCTGTTTTCAGCATGAACATAAGCAGAAGTTGCATCAAATGCGATTTTGATTTCGTCTTCAATTACGTGTGGAAGTAAACCATCTACGCCTTCAGCAGTGGTTTTTAAACCCATTTTAGCAGCGCGAGCCAAACCTTCAGACGTCGGGTCAATACCAACCATCCATACTGGTTCTAAAAATTCGCTGCGTTGAAGTTTGTAAAGCAAGTCAGTACCAATGTTCCCTGGACCGATCAATGCACATTTAATCTTTTTCATGAATGTGTACTCTTAAAAATTCCGTAAAACCCAAGCTTATTTCGCTGCAAATGCTGCAGTCACAGAACCAAAGCCTTCAATTTCAACTTTGAATTCATCACCAGGATTTGCCACAACCATTGGGCCTAAGGCACCGGTCAATACGATGTCACCTGCAAGCAATGGACGACCACGACGAACCATTTCGTCAGCCAACCACACTGCTGCATTTAATGGGTTAGAAAGACACGCTTTACCCACACCTTGTGAAACCACTTCTTCACCACGCGTCATGACCATTTTGCAATTTACAAGGTCAAGATCTGCAAGTTTTACAGGCTTAGAACCCAGCACAAAACCTGCTGAAGATGCGTTATCTGCCACAGTATCAATCAACGAGATTTTCCAGTTTTCGATACGGCTATCGACCACTTCAATTGCAGGCAGTGCATATTCTGTTGCACTAATAATGTCTGCATAGGTGTGTTTTTCTTTGGTCAAATCTTGGTTAATCACCAAAGCAATTTCTGCTTCAACTTTTGGCTGAATCAATAAACCAGCAGGGATTTCTTCACCATCGCCATACGCCATGTCAGCAAACAACATACCGAAGTCAGGTTGATCAACGCCTAACTGCGCTTGTACAACTTTTGAAGTTAAGCCAATTTTACGACCTACAAGGCGACGACCTTCTGCCACCGCACGTTTGGTATTCACTTCTTGAACGGCATAAGCAATATCTACATCAGCACTTTCACCACCAAGTTGTGGACGGATCGGTGCAATCGCAGCCTGATTTACTTCCGCATCGCGTAATGCTTGCGCAACTGATTCAACAACAGCAGAATTCGACATCAATGTTTCCTTAAACTGCAAAAATTGGATGCACAACGTGTTTCATCCCGATCACCATCAAAATCAAAGTGATGAAAGTCATGTCAGGATTCGCCTAAAGCATTTCACTTGACATACTACACGTTATGTTTAGATGCATTTAGCATCGAGATTTTAGAAAGTGAATACCAATACTTATTTTATTTATGACTATAGCTATTAGCTATAAATTAATCATTATTTATTATTAACATTCAAAAACTTAAGTCAAAATAATTAAATAAAATTCACTATTTTTTTCGCCCTTAAATCTGAATCTCTACTAAAAAACTTGGCTTATACGACTAAAAGATAAGATTAAAAGATTATTTTAGCGTCAGGCCAGCTTTTACGCATAGGTGTTCAATTTCATCTGATTTAGTTTAATAAATTGAAAATTTAAAAATAAATCAATAAACAACAATAAGATAAAACCAAAAATTCAAACAAAAAATCTATTCCAGCTTGTGGTAAAAGGCCAAATAGTTGCGCTCAACTTTTTAAGGTAAATTTGCTAGAAGACTGCTTGTTATTGTAGAAAAATCTAGTGTTATTACTTTTTTAAATAATTGAATTTACTCATTTCAACAAGTAGAGCTTGCATTACTATTCATTTGGTAACAAAAAAGGTGAAAACAAATTTCACCCTTTTTACTCGTTTGTATCTAAAACTATACAGCTAGACGTAATTTCACATGTTCTAGTAGAAATTCAGTCAAATCACCTACGCTATGTGCAATATGTAAGGGTTGAAAACACTGGAGTGTTTCTACAGTATGCACTCCATAGCTCACGCCTACACGTGGCATCTGAATATTGAGGGCCATTTCTAAATCATACGACGTATCACCAACCATAATGGCTTGATCGGCACGTAGTCCTGTTTCCGCCAAAATTTCTGCCAACATCAACGGATCTGGCTTAGATTTGGTTTCACTGGCTGCTCGGGTCGCACAAAATAGCTCATGACTTTGCGTTTGAGCCAAAACACGGTCTAGACCTTTACGGCTTTTCCCCGTTGCAACAGCCAATTGTAGACCGGCATCACGTAATTCCTGCAACATATCCGCGACACCATCAAACCACATATCCCCTTTGGAATGGGCCACATAGTGATCGGCATAACTTTGCAAAATTTCGCTGTGTAATTCGGGAACCGTCGGAAATAACCGCTGTGCGACTTCTGGCAGACCTAAACCAATAATACTTTTCGCATCAGCATCGGTCAGCGGCTGTGAATATTGATCTGCTGCAAATTTTAAACTCGCTACAATTTGACCCACAGAATCAAATAAAGTGCCATCCCAATCGAAAATGACTAGTTTTATAGCTGAGTTCATACGTTTTCCTAGATTTGATTCAGTGTTTGGTAATTCAGATTCTGGAGTGCATCAATTTATTTACCTCACCCCGGCCCTCTCCTTAAAGGAGAGGGCGAAAGAAAACATGCGAAGCAGTACTGCTCAGGGAGAGAAGTCTCGTATTTAAAACTTACTCGTCATCTTCTGAAGACTTCACCACTTTGTCGGCTTTTTGCGCGCGTAGCTGCGCCACAAGGCTTTGCATATCTTCTGGCAATGGCGCTTCAATGGTTTGGTAACCCGGAATTTCTAAACGCATAGCATGAAGACATAAACGACGTGGCTTTGGACCACGGTATTCAGTTTCATGACCGTATTTTTCATCGCCCACCAATGGATGACCAATACTTAAACCATGTACACGGATCTGATGGGTACGGCCCGAAAGTGGAGACGCATACACCAAGGTGGCATGCATAAAACGTTCTTTCACGTTCCACAGCGTCTTCGACTCTTTACCTTCTTTAGGTGATACACGAACACGACGCTCGCCATTTGCCAGTTCGTAACGATGCAAAGGCTGATCAATGAGCTGCTTATCCAAACTAACCACGCCTTTCACCACAGCAGCATAAGTTTTTTGGATTTTGTGCTCACGTAACATTTCTTGCAGGCTTTTTAACACACTACGTTTTTTCGAAATCATCACCAAACCAGAAGTGTCGCGGTCAATTCGGTGAATCAGCTCAAGGTATTTCTTCCCTGTTGCGGCACGTAAGCCTTCGATCAAACCATACGCCACACCACTACCGCCGTGAACAGCAATACCAGAAGGTTTGTTTACCACCATTAAGCCTTCATCTTCGTACACCACACGGCTCAGTAAACTTTGTGCCACTTTGTCCGATACGGGAACCGCAGACTCATCTTTTTGCTCATAACGAATTGGAGCAACTCGAACTTGGTCACCAATATTGAGTTTGGTTTCCGCTTTGACGCGTTTTTTATTGACGCGGACTTGGCTTTCACGAATCAGACGATAAATGCGACTTTTAGGCACACCTTTCAGACGACTAAACAGGAAATTATCAATACGTTGACCCGCCTGATGCTCGTCCACTTCAAACCAGGTGACGCTTTGCCATTCTTGCGTAGAATTCATACAGTTACTGTGACCTAAAAAAATACTAAAATTGATTAAAAATTGATCATTTAAGCTATACTTTTCGCAAGAAACATAAGCTTAGCCCATAGGCAGATGATGCAAGGTTTGATATAGTCAGCGCACGGAAACCACCGTAACTGAGTAAAAGTTGATTCATTTCAGTATTTACTGTCATTGAACTTTCAAGCAATTACTCATTTAGCTCGGAAAGGTCCCAAAAGAATTATGCCGACGCCGAAGGCTTATTATATCGGCAAAACTGCAAACTGTTGCGTTTAATTGTGCCGTAGGTACATAAAACAGTTTGCCCCAAAAAAATATGTGCCAACCAAGGTTGGTTTTTAAACGTAAACTGATACACATCAGACCAGTCGCTCCCTGGAAATCGTGTTCAGGCCACAACGTTTGATGCATTGGATCTGCACAGTTTGTAAAGGTACGATGATAATTCCGTATCAAGACGCTCTATCAGATATGAATGGATGCTCTTCGAGCAATGTGACAGTGAAAGTTACTCACATCCAATGCACCGTTTGTCCGCCAGTGAAACGCGTTCAGGTGACTTTAATCGTTTAAAAGATTGAAGCCGTATTGCCATCATCAATACGTGAATCAAAAACCGTTGCCCGCCCAAAGAAGGTCGGTACACATGCACAGATGATGTTTTTCGATCTGTGCAACTTGATCCATGCTATCTGATGCTCGCTACGAGTCAGGCGATGTTCTTCTGTGTATCACTATTAGGTGTTACACCCATGAAACGTATGTTGATTAATGCAACACATGCCGAAGAAATTCGCGTTGCACTTGTCACTGGTCAGCGTCTTTACGATTTTGACTTAGAGAATCGTACCCGTGAACAAAAAAAATCGAATATCTATAAAGGTCATGTGACTCGCGTAGAGCCGTCTTTAGAAGCTGTATTTGTTGAATACGGTGCAGGTCGTCAAGGTTTCTTGTCGATGCGCGAAATAGCTAATTCTTATTACAAAGCAGATCCTCGCCAAACTTCAAACATCCGCGAATTGATCACTGAAGGCACTGAGCTTTTGGTTCAAGTGGAAAAAGAAGAGCGTGGTAATAAAGGTGCTGCCCTTTCTACATTTATCTCTCTTGCTGGTCGTTATTTGGTCTTGATGCCAAACAACCCGAAAGGTGGCGGTATTAGCCGTCAAATTTCAGGTTCAGTTCGTGAAGAATTGAAAGAAATGTTGGCGTCTTTAAATGTCCCTCGTGGCATGAGCGTGATTGTACGTACTGCAGGTATTGGTCGTTCTCAAGAAGAACTCCAACTTGACCTTCAACACTTGCTGGACCTTTGGGCACAAATCCAAAGCACATCAAGTTCTGGTCCATCACCAATGTTGGTTCACCAAGAAGCCGGTGTGGTTACACGTGCAATTCGTGACTATTTACGTGATGATGTTGCTGAAATTCTGATTGACTCTGAGCAAGCGTATAACGAAGCCTATAACTTTGTTAAAGCGGTGATGCCACGTCAAATCGACAAATTAAAAACCTATACGTTAAATGAACCGTTATTTGCTCATTTTGGTATCGAAAGTCAAATCCAAACTGCCTATGAACGTGAAGTAAAACTTCCTTCTGGTGGTTCAATTGTGATTGACCAAACTGAAGCATTGGTTTCAATTGATATTAACTCTGCAAAATCAACACGTGGTAGCGACGTAGAAGATACAGCGCTCAATACCAACCTTGAAGCTGCTGAAGAAATCGCTCGCCAATTACGTTTACGTGATATCGGTGGTTTGGTTGTGATCGACTTCATCGACATGACCAAAGACCGTAACCAACGTATGGTTGAAGCTAAACTTCGTGAAGCAACACAAAGTGACCGTGCACGTATCCAATTCGGTCAATTGTCACGCTTTGGTTTGATGGAAATGAGCCGTCAACGCTTACGCCCATCGCTTGAAGAAGCCACTGGTTATGTGTGCCCACGCTGTCATGGTACAGGTATGGTACGTGACTTACGTTCTTTATCACTTTCAATTATGCGTAAAGTGGAAGAAATTGCGCTACGCGAACGTCATGGTGAAGTTCAAGTTGAAGTGCCTGTTGAAATTGCTGCATTCTTATTGAATGAAAAGCGTCACAGCCTTGTATATCTTGAACAAACTTCAAATGTTCGTGTGACTGTACTTCCACACCCTCACCTAGAAACACCACATTACGAAATTTCGTATAACCCTGAAGGTTTTGCACCTACAAGCTATGAACGCACTGAAGCGACACGTTCTAGCGAAAAAGAATTAGGTTACGAAGCATCTGAGTGGCATTTAGGTGAAGAACAGGCCGCTGCTGCTCAGCAACAAGCACCTGTACAACAACAAGAAAAAGGCCACAAAAAGAATAAGCAACAACCCGTTGCTGCTCAACAAGCACCTGCACAAGTTGCCGCTCCTGCAGCATCATCTAGTCCATGTGCATGGTTAGAAAACTTATTTGTTCAAAAACAAGCTGCAACCGTTGACCAGTCGCGTACTGCAAACAATGCCGCTGCTGCAATTGAACAAATGGTAAATAGCGGTGCTGCAAGCCGTGGCCAGTTTGGTCAAATTACCCCTGCATCGGCAGCGCCTGTTGTTGTCGTAGACAATAATGCTTACCTTGCGCCTTCTTCTGTTGTGCACAAACAAGAACGTGACAGCCATTCAGAAAAAGCTGACCGTGAAGAAAAACGTCACAACAAAAAGCGTACTAAGCATAAAGAACCACGTGAACAAGAAGCTCAACCGCATCAAGTTCATGAAGAAGTGTTACAACCTTCACGTCAAGATCGTCAAGAGCAGCGCAATAACGAAGCACGTCAAAACGAACGCCAAGAGCAACGTTCTGAACGTCAAGAACCGCGCCAAGACAACCGTCAAGACCAACGTGAAAACCGTCGTAACTCACGCCGTCAACATAACAATGAACAAGTACAGCACGATGTTCAAAACAATGAACAACCGCAGTCTGTTCCACGTCGTGACCGCAACAACCAACAACGTCCAAATCGCCCAAATCGCCACCGCGATCAAAGCGTATTGAACGAGCAAGCGATTGCTCAGGAAGTTGCAACTGAGCAACAACCTGAAAACCGCAATCAACGTCAACCTAAAGTTGAAGTTGTTAATGCACCACGTCAAGACGTGATGCCAACAGCACTTGTAGTAAATGTTGATCAAGCTCAAAGCGAAATCGTAGCGCTAAATACTGCCCCAGCAGTTGAAAAACCTGTAGAAACCCCAGTAGTCCAAAAAGCCGCTGTCGTTGAAGCAGAAAAAGTGGAAAAACCTGCGACTGAAACAAAAGAAGTAGGATATAAACCACAGCATGCGCAGCAAAAACCGTCTCGTGCAAGCAATGACCCACGTCAACGCCGCCGCGAACAACGTGCAGCTCGCGCTCAACAAGCACAGGCTCCGAAAATTTCGCCATCTCAAGTGCCGACACTGGGTCAATACACTGTAAGCAGCTTGATTAAGCATGTATACGGTGAAGACTGCTCAGTACTGATTGAGCAATTTGGCTTAATTCCAACATTCAACCGTGCATTGCAAAAATTCACGGAAGAATATGCCGCGACTTTGTCTGCACCTGCAGCTGAAGCAGCTGTAGAGAAAAAGCCTGTCACTCGTGATGTTCAAGTTACAAAAGCTGCACCTGAAGCTGAACCAGCGCCAATGTTGGATTTAACACCACCAAAGCCTGTGTCAGATAAACGTGTTGCTAATGACCCACGTGAGCGTCGTCGCCTTGCTAAACTTGCCGCTGAACAAGCGAAACAAGACCAAGCAAAAGCACATGCTGAGATGGAAGCTACGCCTGTCGCAGACACTGCTATTGAGGCGCCTGTAGTTGCAGAAGCTAAAGCTGCTACAGTTGAAGCCAATGTATCCGACGTTGCAGGTCAAACTGAAGCACCTGAAGCCGTTCAAGCTGAAGTACCGACACCCGTTCAAGCTGAACTGGATGTGAGTGCGCAGCCTGAAAAGACGGAAGAAGTGTCTAAAGCTCCTGCTAAACCAGTAGAAGAAAAAGCTCAAGCCGTTGAAGCGGAAAAGAAAGTTGAGGTTCCTGTAGACGAGAACTCGGCCACTGAAGGTGAAAAACCTGCACGCCCTCGTCGTCCTCGCGGTCGTCCACCGAAAAAAGCAAACACCGCAACTGAGCAGTAATTTGCTATTTTGCAGGTGAATAAAAAAATCCAGTCATTTCGGTGACTGGTTTTTTTTTGATACTTTTGTCAAATTAGGTTGATTGCACTAGATCGAAACGATTAAAAGACAATTGTAGAATTTGCTGCAAATTTCATTGCAAAGAAATAGACCGTATCGGATTACGAAAAATAAATAGGATTCACATGAGCCAAACTACACAACACGACCTTATTGGGATTGCTGATGTTGCAGCAAAAATTCCCGCGTTCATTAGCAAAGTACCCAACCTGTTGAGTGGTCTAAAGCAAGCCTATTTACGCACCCCAAATACTTCCGCAGGCTTAGGAATTGCATTTGAAAAAGCCGTAAAGCGTAATCCCAAAGGCTATGCGCTATATTTCGAAGAGCAAAAATATACCTATAACGAACTCAATGAATGGGCCAATCAAATTGGTCACTATTACCTTGCACTCGGTGCAAAAAAAGGTGATGTGATTGCGGTGATGATCGAAAACCGATCTGAACTCGTTGCAACCATCGTGGCTTTAGCCAAAATTGGCGTCACCAGTGCCTTGGTCAACACCTCACAAGTCGGCAAAGTGCTGACACACAGCATCAACTTAGTGAACCCAATTGCGGTAATTGTGGGCGAAGAATGCCGCCAAGCCGTAGAAGAGATTCGTGGTGATCTCAGTGTAGCTGCAGATCGTTTACATTGGTTCGCAGATCAAGCCACTCGTGTAGATGCCGGTCAAGCACCGAAAGGCTTCTTAAACCTTGCAGAAGCGATTGATGAATTTCCAAAATTCAACACACCCACCACTGCAAGTGTAAAAGGCAAAGACGGCCTATTTTATATCTACACCTCTGGGACAACAGGCTTACCTAAAGCGGTGATTTTCACCAACAGCCGTTGGACTTTGGCTTATGGAACATATGGTCACGTCCTTAATCTAAATAAAGATGATGTGATGTACGTAACTTTGCCGCTCTATCACGCTACAGGCACTGTAGTTTGTTGGTGTGGGGTGATTGCCGGTAGCGCCACTCTTGCCCTGCGTCGCAAGTTTTCCACCTCATCGTTTTGGAAAGATGTACAAAAGTTTGATGCGTCAGCCATTGGCTATGTGGGCGAACTTTGCCGCTATTTGATGGATGCTCCACATTCAGACCTTGAAAAAGGCCATCGTGTGAAAAAAATGATTGGTAACGGCATGCGACCAAACATTTGGGATAAGTTTAAAGAACGCTTTGGAGTCGAAGAAGTCCTTGAACTTTATGCTTCAAGTGAAGGCAACGTCGGCTTTAGTAATGTGTTTAACTTTGACAACACTGTTGGTTTTTCACCAACGCCTTATGCGATTATTCAGTTTGATAAAGAAAAAAATGAAGCTGTACATGATGCTAAAGGTCGCTGCATTAAAGTGAAAAAAGGCGAAGTCGGCTTACTCATCGGTAAAATTACCCGTCGCTCACCTTTTGATGGCTATACCGACACGGAAAAAAACAAATCCGTCATTATGAAAGATGTATTTAAGCATGGTGATTCATACTTCAACACTGGTGACTTGGTTCGTGACATTGGCTTCCGCCATGCACAATTTGTCGACCGTCTAGGTGATACTTTCCGCTGGAAAGGTGAAAACGTTTCAACCACTGAAGTTGAAAACATAGTGAGTGAGTACGATAAAATTGCTGAAGCTGTGGTTTATGGCGTAGAAATTCCAGATACCAATGGCCGTGCGGGTATGGCTGCCATCACGCTCACCGATGGTGCCGAACTCAACGAACAAGATTGTAGTGAAATGGTTTTGCAATTTAAAAAATGCTTACCAGCTTATGCCGTGCCAGTATTTTTACGTGTACAGAAAAAAGTCGAAACCACAGGCACATTTAAATACCAAAAAAACAAGCTGAAAGAACAAGCTTTTGATCCTAAGCAAACTGATGAACGTTTATTGGTATTGCTGCCAAATGCAACTGCTTACTGTGATTTAACTCCTGAAATTTATGCCAATATTCAGGCATATAAATACCGTTTTTAAGCAAATAGCGCTCATTTTAGCGACAGATATCCGCTAAAATGAGCTACTTTGTTGTATTTATAATCAAACACAAGCAAGTTTATGAATTTTTACTTGCGCTTGAAGCAGATCTTGCTACAATACGCACCATCAAGCGAAATGGGTCGTTAGCTCAGTTGGTAGAGCAGTAGACTTTTAATCTATTGGTCCCGCGTTCGAGTCGCGGACGACCCACCATTTCCTTCGATACCACAAGATGGGTCGTTAGCTCAGTTGGTAGAGCAGTAGACTTTTAATCTATTGGTCCCGCGTTCGAGTCGCGGACGACCCACCATCTTTCTAAAATGCCAGTTTTAGATTACAATCTTGTGCATACCCCCTAAGGGTCGTTAGCTCAGTTGGTAGAGCAGTAGACTTTTAATCTATTGGTCCCGCGTTCGAGTCGCGGACGACCCACCATTCTTTCTTAGGGCTTCTTTCTTCCGGCAGTTGAAGAAAAAGAAACCTGCAGGTTCCGACCAAGACAAACCATCACCATTATTGGTTTTGATTTGCCATTCTCGAAATTTTGCTATAGCGATGTTGCGTAGTATCATTCTTGTCTTGCTAGATGAAGTATTTGACCTGAAAAATTTTAGATAACAAATATTCCCTAGTATTCAAAACTACACGCTTCGTTTATCTTGCTAAAATTTTAAAATGCTCTTTTAAAATTTTCTCAGGGTTGTTAGCTCAGTTGGTAGAGCAGTAGACTCTTAATCTATTGGTCGTGGGTTCGAACCCCACACAACCCACCAATTCTGTTTTGTCTTAACTATATCGTATTAATAATTCAATTTTTTATAAGCTAATTGCATTCGATTAGCCAATGTCTGCGAATTTCACGCCGACACTCAAACGCAATTTATAATTTTATTTACTTCATTCGCAGTATTTAATTTGGGTCTTTCACCAAGGTATAGGCATGTTGCGGCTGAGGATAACCCTTGGAAAATAATTCCTGATTTCGATCAACTTCACCTTGACGAATTTTGTCTAAATCCATGGTGATTTTATTTTCATTAATCACGTGATAATAAAAATTCACGCCTTCTTTTCGATGAACCACCAGCTCGGTATGTGCTTCATTGACACTCCACGTATCCTTACGATATTTCACATTAATGCCTGGCGTATTGGTCTTTTCAGCAAATACTTTTCCAATTTGAATAATACTGCGGTGTACCGTGCCATCTGGTAATAAGTTGAGGATGAACTCCGCATCGCCTTCTGGGCATGGAATAAAACTGTCATCGCATTTTACTTTGGCATGAAAACGTCCAATAAAAATTTTGGCATGCTCAGGAACAGGAGCAGGTTTTAATTCATCGTCATTCGGCAATGTCGCCTGCCCTGCCACTTGGGTTAATTTTTTTCCATGATCTTGCTTCGCTTGAACTTCCGATGCGACAGTTGATGCTGAACTTTCACCCTTTTCCGCTGCGGGTTGATGCGTTGGACTACAACCAATAAAAGAGAGGCTGAACACTCCTGCAAACACTGAAAGATATGCAAATTTCATCAAAAAAGGTGAAGCCGATGTTTTCATATAATGTGCCAAGACCAATCATTCATTGGTTTTTTCAGTTCTTGCTGACTTAATATTGTAATCAAATAATCAACGCTGTATACATATATTTGCGATATATTTTAATCATATCTCATTGTTATCGTTGATATTTAATTAACACTCAAGCTATTTTAAAGGCAAACTAATCAAACCAATTCTTCAAATTACATAACTTTACTTAATTTTTTTTCTGCACCCTTTAAATCGCAAAGCTTGTCACCATTTCTATAATATGAATTTGGAAATATTCAAATTTATTCTTTTTTGAAGGAGACCTGAATGGCCAATGTTGGTTTATATCGCTCAAACCGCTCTAACATGATTGCTGGTGTGATGGGGGGTATTGCTGAACGTTTTGGTTGGAACGCAAATTTACTGCGTATTATTTTTATCTTTGTATCATGCTTAAGCGCAGCCTTTCCCGGTATTTTGGTGTACTTGGTTTTATGGTTAGTCATGCCTAAAGCACAAGATAACTTTTTCCGTACCAATGGCTATTCAGACCCGATTCGTACTGTGAATGATGACAGACGTTAAAATCCTTTGACCCAGTTTGGTCGCTACGGTTTCTCCCCCAAGATTCCGTAGCTTTTTTTTTGCCTATATATTGGCAAAGCCATATTTAAGTCTGATGAATTTAAATCAAAGTTTAAGGCTTAAGATTTTGTTTGCTGATTTAGCTGTTGATATAAGGCGGCAATCATATCGGCACGGCTAATCATTCCCACCAACCGTTTTTGCTCAACGACTGGAATATAATTAAAAGATCTTTCCACAAAATAAGGCACTAAATCTTGAATGGGTTGATCCGGCTGCACGGTCACCACTTTGGGATTCATAATTTGATAAACGTGATTTTCCCAACTGGCTTTGGGGTCTGCGGCACGTTTAAACCATTCCACTACATCATATAAAGCCAAATTTCCCACCAAGCGATCCAAATCACTCACCACAGGCAAACTCATCAAATTGACTTGTTTAAACTTTTCCAATGCTGACTGAATATCATCTTCTGCACGCAGGGTAATCACTTGCTGACTCATGATGTCACGACAATGAAACTGGCTTAGGCCACGACGACTGGCTAATTGCTGTGCTTCTAAAATAATTTTTTGTAAGTCATATTCACTAATATCAAGCAACTGACTTTGCTGTTCTAAGACTTGCTGAATATCCGCTGGCTGAATCGACACTTTTTGTGTCGGTGTTGGATCTGTCGTCCGAGTATTGACTTGTGCTTTTTGTGGATACTGCTTGCCTAGTAATCGGTTATAAATGATAGCAACCACCATCAAGAGGACCGAATTTAAAAGGACTGGATAAAAAAGAAAGGCATAGCCTAAATCATGGACTGCCTCTCCGCCCAATACCGCTGTAATCGCCACGGCTCCACTTGGTGGATGCAATGAGTCTGTGGTCATCATTAAGATAATCGCTAATGCAACCGCGATACTAAATGCTTCGGTTAAATTAGGAATAAACATCGCACACGTCACGCCAATCAAGGCCGCAAGACTATTACCGACTACCATATTCCACGGCTGTGCCAATGGGCTGGCAGGTACAGCAAAGAGCAGTACGGACGATGCGCCCATCGGGGCGATATACCACGCATTTAAGTCATCTAGCGCCAGCCAACTGATCAGCGAAGAAATACTCAGGCCCAGCAAAGCACCTACCCCACACAGGATGCGGTCTTTTAAAGGCAGAACTTTAAAGTTGGGTTTAAGCGTATTGAGCCAAGCTGATTTTGCGTGAAACACGAGATACCTTGTTTGTTGTTTTGCGAGATGTGGCAATTATAAAGCCATGCAAGCAATAAGATGTATTCAACTTACATCTTTATCTTATAAATTTTACTTTTGATTCTTTTGAATGATGTATACGCCGCTTACTTGCGTAGTTTTATCCCAAGAAATGAGCCTAAAAGGCTCATCATGTTTTACTGATAATTAAAATAAAAAATCTATCAGCGCTCACATCTGTACTCACTAAAACAAAGGAACATTTAGGCGGTCAGCTTATTCATCTTGATCAATTAAATCTTCACTGCCATAAATAATTTTCTGAGCTGTTTCATCATACACAATAGGAAACCATTCATAATAAGCCGAAGGGATTCGTTCAACTCGAATACGTCCAATCACATAATTATGCCCACCCAATAAATCAACTGTGAATCGAGCTGGACGAGCGATAACTAGCTGTGAATTATGATCAATGACGAGCTCAGTTTTTCCCTGTTCTACAGCGGTGGTAAACCGTCCGTGAATAGGTGAGTCAAAAGCCATTCCTCGTGTGACTTTTCGCGTCCCCTGCTGACCATTGACCTCAAGCAAAAGACCTTCGCTCATTTGATACTTTGAGCTGACCACTAACTGCTGTTTAATCAAATTCTTACATTCCGCGTTGCAAGAATTTGTAATAGTCGCAATTTTTGAAGCGTGAAGTGATGAATCTGAATACAAAGCTACAGGCGTCGTACTACAGGCAGATAGCACCATACTTATCACAATAAAAGACTTCTTAAACATTGTTATCGCTCATCATTCAATTTCTTCATCCACTTTATGCCACAAGTAACTTCGTTTTTATTCTGTACAATTGGAAAATATAAATTTCTGCGCATCATTAAAACATCAAAGCTTGGTTCAAGAATGATTAACCCTTTGCCACACACCCCCAAAATCCTTATAATTGAGCACAATTTTTATCTAATTTTAAGTGGATGACCATGAGTCGCGCCATATCGCATATTGATACCTTCCAAGGCTTAATTCTTGCCTTACAAAACTACTGGGCTGAACAAGGCTGCGTCATTCTTCAACCTTACGATATGGAAATGGGTGCAGGTACTTTCCACACTGCAACTTTCCTACGTGCTTTAGGCCCTGAAACTTGGAACGCTGCTTATGTTCAGCCTTCTCGTCGTCCTAAAGATGGCCGTTATGGTGAGAACCCAAACCGCCTACAACACTACTACCAATTCCAAGTCGTGTTGAAACCAAACCCAGACAACATCCAACAGTTGTACTTAGATTCATTGAAAGCCATTGGTATTGATACCCTTGTTCACGACATTCGTTTCGTGGAAGACAACTGGGAATCTCCAACACTGGGTGCTTGGGGCTTAGGTTGGGAAGTTTGGTTAAACGGTATGGAAGTGACTCAGTTCACTTACTTCCAACAAGTCGGCGGTGTTGAGTGCTACCCTGTGACAGGTGAAATCACTTACGGTCTAGAACGTCTAGCAATGTACCTCCAAGGTGTAGACTCTGTTTACGATTTGGTTTGGACGAAAGGTCAGTTTGGTACAGTGACTTATGGCGACGTGTTCCACCAAAACGAAGTTGAACAATCAACCTATAACTTTGAATATGCCAACGTTGAAAAAATGTTTGAATTATTCGACTTCTATGAAGCTGAAGCGACTCGTTTAATGGAAGCTGAACTTCCACTGCCTGCCTATGAACAAGTAATTAAAGCATCGCATAGCTTTAACTTACTTGATGCACGTGGCGCAATTTCAGTAACTGAACGTCAACGTTATATTTTACGTGTACGTACATTGGCTCGTGCGATTGCCCAAAGTTATGTCGCTGCGCGTGCGAAGCTGGGCTTCCCGATGGCAGAACCTGCTTTACGTGATGAAGTATTAGCTCAGTTAAAAGCACAAGTTGAAGCGGAAGCAAAAGTAGAATCTAAGGAGAGCAAATAATGTCTAAACATACAGTATTGTTCGAATTAGGCTGCGAAGAACTTCCACCAAAAAGTTTAAAAAAATTACGTGATGCGCTACATGCAGAAACGTTAAAAGGCTTAAAAGACGCAGGTCTTGCATTTGATGCGATTGAAGCTTATGCAGCACCACGTCGCCTTGCACTTAAAATTGTGAATGTTGATGCAGCGCAAGCCGACACTCAAAAACGTTTCGACGGCCCTGCAAAACAAGCAGCGTTTGATGCCGAAGGCAAACCGACTAAAGCGCTTGAAGGCTTTATGCGCGGTCAAGGCATTACGGTTGATCAAGTTTCAACTTTCCAAGCAGGTAAAGTTGAAAAAGTGTGCTACTTAAAAGATGTAAAAGGTCAAAGCCTTGATGTGCTTTTACCGCAAATTTTACAACACGCTTTAGATAACCTACCTATCGCAAAACGCATGCGTTCTGCGGCAAGCCGTACTGAGTTTGTACGTCCTGTAAAATGGGTTGTGTTGTTGAAAGACAGTGATGTAATTGATGCAACCATTCAAGATCACCAAGCAGGCAACGTGACTTATGGTCACCGTTTCCATGCTCCTGAAGCAATTACACTTGCAAATGCCGATGCTTATCTTGATGTCCTTCGTACTGCAAAAGTGATTGCAAACTTTGAAGAGCGCCAAGCCATCATCGACCAACAAGTCAAAGCTTTGGCTGATGAAGTAAATGCCATTGCGATTGTCCCTGCGGACTTACGTGACGAAGTAACAGCATTGGTTGAATGGCCAGTTGCGCTTCGTGCTAGCTTTGAAGAACGCTTCCTTGCAGTGCCTCAAGAAGCACTCATCACCACGATGCAGGACAACCAAAAATATTTTTGCTTAGTGAATAGCGACAATAAGCTTCAACCTTACTTCATTACCGTTTCAAACATTGAGTCGAAAGATCCGTCTCAAATTATTGAAGGTAACGAAAAAGTTGTTCGTCCACGTTTGTCAGATGCTGAATTCTTCTTCTTACAAGACCAAAAGCAACCGCTTGCAACTCGTAAAGAGAAACTTGCAAACATGGTGTTCCAAGCTGAATTAGGCACCCTATGGAACAAGTCTGAACGTATCGCGACTTTGGCTGTTGCACTTTCTGCAATCACTGGTGCAAACCCAGCAGATGCTGAAAAAGCTGCACTCCTTGCAAAATGCGACTTAACCTCTGAGTTGGTGGGTGAATTCCCTGAGCTTCAAGGTATTGCCGGTACTTACTACGCACGTATTGAAGGCGAAAATGATGAAGTCGCTGAATCTTTAGGTGAACAATACTTACCTAAATTTGCAGGTGACGTTTTACCAAAAACCAAGACCGGTACAACGCTTGCGCTTGCTGACCGTTTAGATACATTGACAGGTATTTTTGGTATTGGTCAAGCGCCTACAGGTTCTAAAGACCCGTTTGCATTACGTCGTTCTGCCATTGGTATCTTGCGTCTTGTGACTGAAAATGATTTAGATGTTTCGATTGAAGATCTAATCAAACTTGCACTTGCTGCTTATGGCGATGTATTGAAAGATCACGATAAAACTTTAGCGGATGCTGTTGCATTCCTTGAAGGTCGTTACCGTGCGAAATATGAAGACCAAGGCGTAGCAGTTGATGTGATTCAAGCAGTTCAAGCACTTTCTCCAAAATCGCCACTTGATTTTGATAAACGTGTAAATGCGGTAAATCATTTCCGTGACTTACCTGAAGCTGCTGCACTTGCCGCTGCTAACAAGCGTGTTGCAAACATTCTTGCAAAAGAAGCTGCACCTGAAGGCGCTGTGGTTGAAGCGAACTTGGTTGAAGATGCTGAAAAAGCATTGTTCGCTGAACTTGCAAAAATCACACCTGTAGTTGAGCCATTATTTGCTGCGAAGGACTACACCGCTGCCCTTTCTGCACTTGCTGCACTTCGTGCGCCAGTCGATGCGTTCTTTGACGGTGTGATGGTGATGGCCGATGATGCTGACCTAAAAGCAAACCGTTTACGTATGCTTGCACAGCTTCGTGACTTGTTTACGAAAGTGGCTGATATTTCAGTGTTACAGCACTAAGTTTAAGTATTCATTAAAAACCCGCTTTAGAGCGGGTTTTTTTATGCCGTTTGAAATCTAGGTAGAATCCTGTTAGAAATAGCGGGATTTTTTGATAAGAACAATATATGAAAAGTATTACAGCTAATCATCCTTACCGCCCAGATCTCTATCTTTTTATCTTACATGCAGTACTGATGGCATGCAGCTTTTACCTTTGGAAGGTTTATCCATACATTCCAAACAAGCCAGATATGGGTGCTTTATTGTTTTTGATTATTTCTGTTTTGGGTGGATTTATTGGAATCATCATCGTTGCGGTGACTTTGCCCAGATTAGACCGCACTGTGCGTTACTTAACGCTTTCAAAATTTGTTTTAAGTTTGGTGTATTGGTTGTCGAGCACAACCATTTTCGTTTTATTTGGCAGTACTAAATTTATATTCAATAACCCCCTTGTGTTATTTGTCTTTGTTTTTCTATTTTTTAGCAGTCTGTATTTTTCAATAATTCGTGTTGCTGATATGCGTAAGAAAGATTGGCTCATTATCGGTGGAGTATTGGGTGGCCTTGTGTTGTTGTTCTTTTTGCCAAAACTTTAATCGCTAAATAAACCAGCTAAGGCTTCATTGTATATTTAGGATAACGTACTGATAATTCAATGAGACGGTTTGAAACATTAGATAAATCACCAAGCGAAATCACTTCTTAATACATCAATGTGAAAAAGATCTGGCATTGCACTCAATATCTCGTTTTAAATAAAGATGAATAAAAAATTACTTAGCTTTGGACTATTGATTCTATCTTTTTCTTCTGCAAATGCTGGAACGGAAATAACTCATTCCCAAATCAGCATTTCTTCACCCGATACCGTTGCAAGTTATGATTGCGCAGGACGCTCAGTGAATATTTCTGCTCCAGATAGCCGTATTACTCTAAAAGGCAGTTGCCCGATGATTACGGTTGCAGGTCCAAATACAATGGTCTATGTAGAATCAGTCAATAAAATCAATATTTATGGGCCGAATTCGAAAGTGTATTATCAAAAAAGCACCCATCCATCACGCCAAGTCAGCATCAATGCCGTTGGTCCAGGAAGTGCGGCCTATAAACGTTAAATATTAAGTGAATGAAGTTGAATTTAGGTTTAAGACTTAAATCTATAGCCAATAATTCACCAATTCCCTATACTCAATCCAACAACACTCAACAAGAATGAACCTTATGAAATTGAAAGCATTCCTTTTGACTGGTCTTGCGGGTATAACACTTTCTGCATGTACATCTGCACCAACGATTCCACAACTTGAAACAGGTGTATTACAAGAAGTTCAAAACATTGATGTCTACCCAGATACCACAGATAACAAAGCAAAACTGACTAAATTTGTAGATAAATGCGTGATTGAATTTACAGGCAATTTAGAAGAAGCAAAATCGGTTGAACAATGGTCATTTAAAGGCTTAACCCTTATTTCAGGTGGTACAGCAACCTTTGCCAAAGATGGTACAAGTTCAGCGCACAATTTTGATTTAAATGCGTCGGATGTACAAAAGAACTTCCTTGCATTACGCGGTCATTTTGCAAAAGATGCGCTTACACAATGTGAATAAATAATAAGAACCATATCTCCAAAATGGAGGTATGGTTTCATTTTTTCCTTGAATCTTGAACAATAATTCGTTCAAACCCATAATTTTTAATCATGAAAATCGTAACTAGCACCACACCACAGCAACGCGCAAAACACATATAAGCCACTGTATTTTCATAAAATTACAATACTACGTTAACTTAACCAAGTTTCCACACTTCAAACTTCCGCGTATCTGAGCTGTTATTGCATTGTGTGACTTATCGCACAAAACCACTTTTTGCTTTTTTTTACTCTTAAGATGTCCTCTGCTCCAAAAGCGCTAATGCTGAGTGCAACAGCAGCGTTCAATAAAAGAGGACAAATGCAAAGATGAAACCTTTATTTAAAACAACACTGATCACCGCAGCATTATTCGCAACCACTCCACTATTTGCGAACACCGCAGTAGAAGCCAATGCGAAAGTTGAAACACAGCAACCGTCTGTACTGCAAAATCTAAAACAAGACATTAATCAGTCTGCGCATACAGCGGGTGACAAAATTGAGAAAGGCGTCGATAAGACCAAAACCTTCACCCAAGAAAAATGGCAAGACACCAAAGAATTCAGTGCAGACAAAAAGCAAGATGCTAAAAATAAATGGGCTGACCTAAAACAGTCTAAAGATGAAAAATCAGATGCAGCGAAAGCCAAGATCGATGCCAAAGCTGAGCAAAATAAAGCTAAGCTTGATGAGCGTAAAGCACAGCTCGATGAAAAAGCTGCAAAAGACAAAGCAAAACTCGATGAACGTAAAAGCAATGTCGACAACAAAGTTGATCAAACCAAGAGCTATTTAGGTGAAAAAGCTCAGGAAGGTCGCCAATTTGCCAGTGAAAAATGGCAACAAACCAAAGCGAATTTCCAAAAAGGTCAAGAAGCCAATGTGAGTGGCAGTAGCAATGTACAGTTGCAAACGCCTGTCGCACAAGCTGAAGTCCATAGCTCACATGAAGCCAGCTTAGGTGCTCACAAATAAATAAACTGGCTTTCATACCCTCTCCTCCAGAGAGTTGGCTCACCCTTCGGTGGGCCTTTTTTTGCCTTAAGCCAAATACAAACGTGTACAAAGCTGTCATTTGCTGTATTGATTTTGCTACGGCAAGTTTTTTTCGCTGCAATTTTTCCTATAATGCGTTAAAACCATTCATCAGATAGAAAATCTATAAAATTCAGAGGTGAAGCTGTGAAGATTTCATTAAAAGCAACGTTATGCCTAAGCTTAATATTCACGACACCCATGCTTTGGGCACAAGATAACACAGCAGCGCAAAGTACTGAGCAACAAGCGAAAAAACCTGTGAGCCCTTATGGCGATAATCCAAATTTATTGCATGTGTGGGCCTATAAAGCCCAAGAAGGCGTGGTCGGTGCTGCTAAAAATATTGGTGAAATGACTGAACGCGGAATTTCTAAAATTAAGCCTTCGGTTGACCAAGCTTGGGACAATACGAAAACTGCTACTCAAAATACAGTGCAACAGGTTGATCAGGGCGCACAGCAAGCCACTCAAAACGTCAATGAAAAATTGAAACAAACCCGTGAAAATATTACAGGTAAAACTAGCCAACCTGCGCCCTTTAGCCAACAGTCGTTGAGTGAACCGTCTTCAGGCAATACAATCAATACGGCTCCGAGCAACAATGCGGGGCAAAATAACAATCAATATCCTCAAAGTAGCTATCCTTCGAGTTCAACGTCTACGACTTATCCAGTGACTGATTTATAATTTAACACTACATTTAAAAGCTCAACTTTGGTTGGGCTTTTTTAAAACAAAAATTAAATACTTTTGGTCTTTGACCTATGCCTATAAAAATAATGAATTAATGAGAAAAAATGCGAATTTTATTTGGTATCTTGCTTGGCATTCTGCTCTGCGTTGGCTCTGTGATTGGCTTACAACGTTTTCCACAATTGTTGAAAAGTTATCCACAGTTGCAAACTATTTTTCCCCAATTGTACGATTCATACCAATATAATCATGATGCTGAAGGTAAATTATTACAAACCTTAGAGATGCTAGATGACGAAGAATACAAATCGACTGAAGGCAATGAAGCGACACTGTATCAACTCGATGATCAATGCAAAATAAACCTCTATGTTTTTGGTGAATCCTATCAAAGCCTAACAAGTTATTATTTTCACAAAGGTCAGATTATACGTGCCTATGAAACATATCTGACCTATCCAAACGGTGGCTTTTACGCTGAACCCAATACCAAAGAGCCTTTTAAACTTGAAAAAAGTTATTTACAAATCATGATGCCAAACAATATCAAGACTGCACTTGAATTTGAGCAAATCAAAAAACATTTCAATGCTAAATTTTTGAAAAAATGCTAGAAGCTTCCTTTACATATTCTCTAAGATCTACCTAGCGAATAGGTGAATTTCATCAACTCAAATTTAGCTATTAAATTAAGCATTAAGGAGCAGGTTTGAGATATCGCCTACGTACAAACGATGCTGTACAGATTTGAATAAGCATCAACAGGCAAAATGGATAGTCAACCCAGACTGATAAACGATCAATATGCGCAACCTCTCCAAAGACGGAAAAATAGACCTGTCCCACAATAATAGGCACTACAACCAGCCATAGCCCCCAGTACCAATAGCGATTTAAAAAATCAATAAGCGCCAAGACGAAATGCGCAATAAAAAATACCGAAACCAGCACAACTTGTAAGGTCGGCATGAATTTATGAACTTCAAAATCAGGATTCTGGAATAAATAATTTTCACTGATATTTAGTACATAACTGTACCATGCCCAAGTAATGCATGCGGTAAAGAGAATCAGCATGCAAAAAATTCTTAAACTTTTTTTATTGGCAAGATCGACCTGCATAGACATCCCTATTTATATGGAGCATTGTTCAAAAATAATGTTCCTTAAACTCGATTTTAATTGACCTGCCGAATGACCATTCCCGCTTTAAAGGCTTCTACATTTTCCACCAATTGCTGCACAATGCGTTGTCGCGCATCGACGCTTCCCCATGCACTATGTGGGGTAATGATTAAATTTGGAATACTTGGGTCGAGCAGCACATTACCCTGCTTGGGTGGCTCAACTGTCAAGACATCGGTTGCTGCACCTGCAATCTTTCCTGATCTTAATGCCTCGGCTAATGCAGTTTCATTGACAACACCACCTCGTGCGCAATTGATCACAAAGGCCGATGCTTTCATTTGAGCCAAGCTTTCATGATTAAGTAAATCACGGGTCTCCTCTGTTAAAGGACAATGCAAACTGAGAAAATCGACCTGCGCTAACATCTCAGAAAATGCCACACGCTCAGCCGCCATGGGGCGATTCGGGAGCGCACCAATCATAATTTTCATGCCAAACGCTTTAGCCAAATGGGCCACGGCTTGCCCCAATTCGCCATAGCCGACAATCCCCAAAGTCTTACCAGCCAACTCAATAATTGGAAAATCCAGTAAGCAGAACTGATCCGCTTTTTGCCAATTTCCCTGTTGAACCGCCCGATCATACTGTCGAAAGGATGTCGCCAAGTTCAACATTAACATCAAGGTATGCTGTGCCACCGCAGCGGTGCCATAAGCTTGGCAATTACACACCACGATGCCTTGTTGCTGTGCGTGTACAAGGTCAACGTTATTGGTGCCAGTGGCAGAAATTAAGATCAGTTTTAATTGCGGATTGAGCTGCATGTGCTCAGCATTGATGTGTACTTTATTGCTGATAATCACATCAGCCTCTTGTATGCGCTGAGCAACCTCTGCAGCCGTTGTTACGGGATAGAGCGTCAAGTCATCAAACTGTGCTTCTAGTCCGCTAAAATCTAAGTCCTGTTTATCTAGAGACTGATAATCTAGAAATACCGCTTTCATGGCTGCTTCCCTTCTGGCCGATTATAAAAATTCGATTGTGGATGATTAAAACCTGTGATGCACCAAAGTACAATCGAACAACATATAAAAAACCCGCTATTTCGCGGGTTTATCGAGATGATGTTGCAGTGAATTTCGAATTTTGAGTATGACATAAATGGTCAGTATCGTAAGCAACAACATACTGCTGCTAAAAATCAGTATGCTTGAACTAACCCCCTGTGCATAGGCTGAACCCATGGTCAGCACTAAGATGAATAATACAGCAAGCATCTGTGTTGAATGCATACTGATACCCCTCATATTCCTTATGATGTTTTGGGCAGTATGATTGTTTTTTATACTGCCTTTCTCTCATCATAATCTCTTCCTACAAATTAGCAAGCTTTGGATTTTCAACCCAATGTCGAGCTTAAATTTGTTCGGGTTGCACCACGAACTGACAAGATGCATCGGCATTTTCCACAAAGAAGACTTGACCAAATTCATCACTACTCAAACGCAGTTCCTTATAGTTCAGCGTGTAATAGCCCACATATTTCTGCATTAAAATCGGATGCATACCAGTCGCAAGCTCATCTTGAGCTAAGACCAATTTCATTACCTGACGGTCATTCATCACCACCATGTAACGCTCATCTTGGACTTGTACGTATACCAGGCCTGTGCCCTTCGGCTGCAAAGGAATCAAAAACTTGTGATTCAGCGCAATTACACCAGCTGCATAGCTTTCAATTTTTTGGCTAATCACATTAAACACTAAACCATGTTCAAACTGGTCGAGTAGCAGGCTACGATTTTCCTGTGGTAAAAAGGTCGTGATTCCTAACTTTTGTAGATCTTGCTCACTGACTTGTTTGTTATTAAACAATACCCGTAATAAGGTTTGTTTTTGTTTGGCATCAAAAAATTGAGGGTCAAGCTGAAACGAATTGCTTTTTAAAATTTCACCCAAGGCATCTCGATGGCGTGTCAGTAAATTTTCGATGACTTTTCGATAGTAGAATTTACTGTTTTTCTTAACCCGACGCATTTTTTGATAAAAATACGGCGCATCAAAAGGATGTCTCAAGAAATCATTTAACAGTTCTGAACTCGCCAATACCGCAATGGCATCATGCCCTGTAAACGGCAGATGCAACACATGCACATGCGGAATTAAGGCCTGTAGTTTTTCAAAATGCGCGCGATCTTCTGGACAATAAGGATCATACACCACGATATATTCACGTGTAGTCGATACGTCTTCAGCAAGTACCCGCATATTGGCATGCAGATTAGGTTGAAAGAACATGCCATAGCGTGTATCGACAATGTCATCAGGGTCTATTGAGTACTGCGGCACCATACTGACCACGCGCTGAAAACCAAATAAATTGGCATACTTAATGGCTGCATAGCCACCCATGGAACCACCATAGGCAATACGCAGATCAAATTGTTCAAGGATCGGCTTGATGGCTTGATACATCGGTTGCATTGACGATACTGGAAACCACGATTTTTGTTTCGGCATCACACCGATCACATTAAAATCATATTTTTGCAAAGACTTCTCAGCATTAATGCTCAAACCCTTGGCACGGGTAATCAAATCACCGAAGGAGAAAATAAGCTCACGAGAACTACCGGGCTGAAAAATGACACGAATTTGATCATCTTCAAAAATGATGTGCTTTTCCATTGTACTTTGCTCCAGTCCTTGTTGCGTCACGCTTTTCCTTCCTTGTTGCATTCAAAGTTTATCTTGTTCCGAATATGCTATTTTATAGAGGCCATACAGATTAAAAAGTGCAGAATATGACACATTCAATACATCCTGCCGCACAACAAGGCTTTAGCTCTGCAGCTGAACTCTATCAACAAGCCCGCCCTGACTACCCGATTGAAATCAGTGCATGGCTACAACAACATTTAGCTTTAGCCCCTCAAGCCCATCTGGTGGACTTAGGCTCAGGTACAGGCAAATTTCTCGAGTATATTCGCCCACTCAGTGAAAATATCACCGCGATCGAACCTGTGCATGAAATGCTGCAACAATTGCATAAAAAACATCCGCATATTGCAACTTTAGCTGCCCAAAGTGATCAGATTCCACTGCATGATCATTCTGTAGCAGCGGTATTTTGTGCCCAATCATTTCATTGGTTTGCCACCCCTGAAACCCTCAATGAAATCAGTCGTATCTTGGTTCCCAATGGTGATCTTGTTTTGATTTGGAACCAGCGTGATATCCAAGTCAATTGGGTCAAACAACTCGCTGATGTCTTGAGTGAACTCGAAGGTGACACACCACGTTATCATAGTGGGCAATGGCAAAAAGTGTTTGAACAGCAGCAAACATTTAAATTAATTGCCGAAACCACCTTTCAACAATTGCATCATGGTACAGTGGAACACGTGGTTTCCAAACGATTATTGTCCACCAGTTTTATTGCAGCGTTAAACACGGATGAACAACAAAAACTGAAACAACAATTTGAAAATATCGTGGCTGAATCAACCCTAAAGACTGCACAGGATTTCATTGATTTTCCGTATATCACGCATGTCTATATCTTTAGAAAAACACATTAGGACACGATTATGCTCATGCCAATCTCTTTTAAAAAATTCAGTGTCGTCTTCTTGATGGGTACGGTGCTAGGACTCACTGCATGTGAAAAATCAACAAAAACAGTGGAACAAAATAGTGAAATCAGTTCCGATGATCAAATCATGAAAGAGCTGAGTAGTGATCCTATTAAAAACTTTGCCAAGACCCCAGATGATCTACACGACCTCACGCTTCTGACGCAATATGACGAGAGCTTTAGTCAAATTAGCGATGAGATGGAAGATGAGCTGATGAAACTGCGTGAGGAAGGCAAACTCACTGATGAATTTGCTACACAGCGTAAGCGTGACAACATCCAGTCAGCACTGAATATGCTCAAAGAACTCGAAATGAAAACTGAACAAGGCCGTTACATTCAAGGCTTGATGTACCAGTACTGGGACAATCAATCACAAATTTATCGTGAGAAAAATCAAACAGCCGATGGTGAGTTGAAAAATCCTAGTGATAGTGTCAAAGGTCTCGGTCAGTTTATTCATGCTCAAGAACAATTGGGACATTGGCAAGAACAATATCCTGAACTACAAAAAACTCGACAACCCTAATCATCCACCCTGTTGCAATCTATGCACCCAAATTCAACATGGATGAATGAGAAGGTAACACGAGCTAAAAGACACAACATAAACTCAACTTCAAGGGCACATCTATGCCCTTGAAGTGATTGCTCAATCTTGATTTTCGCTATGGTCGTTCAGCATATTGTGGTAAATCATCATGAATACTGTCCCATTCTGCTTTTGAGCTGACGAATATATGGCAGACTGGTACTTGCTGTATGGGTGTATCCAGTGTTCCTATACGTAAGCGATAGTAATCCGGGGTATCGGTTTTAATACTCATAATTGGTGAACCACATTCCCCACAAAAACAACGCTGTGTGGTTGGTGAAGATTGAAACTTTTTCAATACCTGTTCACCCGACACAATTTTGAAATCTGCTTTGGCTATTGGAGCATTGGTCGCAAATGCCGTACCATTGGCTTTTCTGCACCGAGAACAATGGCATTGCATGATCTCACCGATCGGACCATTGATCTCATAACAAACCGCTCCACACAAGCAGCTTCCGGTATATTGTTCTTGTACGCGCATAGTGGTCTTTCTTAGAAGAATTTCATCTCAAAATATCACAACTCCTCAGCAAGATTGTGACAATTTGAAGCGCTTAGCTCTGCAAAGAAACCAGATAGTTTTGAACCCCTTCACCCGCTGCTCGACCGGTCGCAAGGCATGCTGTCAGTAAATAGCCTCCAGTAGGCGCATCCCAATCCAACATTTCACCGCAAGCAAATACTGCAGGATTGCTCTTCAATTGTAACCCATCATTTAGGACTGAACGCTTCACACCACCTGCGCAGCTAATCGCCTCATCTATCGGGCGAAATCCATCAAGGTGAATATCTAAATGTTTAATTTTCGCAGCAAGTAAGGCAGGTTCATGCCACAAAGATTTATCCACCAGTTCACGGACCAGCGCAGCTTTCGCCGCATCTAAACCGGCTTTACGCCAAACATTGGTTAAAGACTGCTTCTTCGAAGGCTGTAGTTTCTTTGCCAATTGCTCAACACTTTGATCTGGCAATAAGTCCAAAGTTAGCTGCATGGGCTGAGCAGATTTCACCTGTTGACGCAGTGCTCGACCTTGTTTGTAGATCAATCCACTTTCCAGTCCATAGTGTGAAATGATGATATCGCCTTGGGTCGGCTCGGCTTGATCGACCCATGCATTGACCCGCTTTAAAGGCTGTCCAAAAACGGGTTGCATGAACTTCGACCAAACACGTTCCACACCAGCATTACTGGCCTGAAAAGCTTCAATGCTCTCAGGCTGTAGCCATTTTTGCCATGCGCCATCACTGCCTAAACGTGACCAAGACACAGCCCCACACGCCATAATAATCGCATCAAAGCCAAGCGCTTGATTTGATCCATCAACAAGGTTTTGAATTGTCAGCTGATTGGACTGTAAGTCCAAAACTTGATGTCGATAATGAAACTGTACCCCGTCTAGACTAAGACGTTTTAACCATGAACGCAGCAAAGGCGCAGCTTTCATTTCAATAGGAAAGACCCGACCCGATGAACCAATATAGGTTTCAATGCCCAACCCCTTCATCCATTGTTGAATCCATGCTGCATCCCACTGCTTAACCCATGGACTCAGCCATTCCACTTGATCATAGCGCTGCACAAATTGTTCAACGGGTTCTGCATGCGAAATATTCAGCCCCGTCTTGCCAGCCATTAAAAATTTACGGGCTGCCGATGGTTTTTGCTCATAAACATGAATGTCATAGTCAAATTGGCTAAGCACTTCCGCCGCCATCAATCCCGCAGGACCTGCCCCAATGATTGCAATACGCTGAGTCATGCCCAATTATTCCGCAGATGCTTCGGTGGGTTGCTTACCTTGTAGCGGCTGAAAATCATCAAAACGTGTGGTGTAATCTACAGGCTTGGTAATGATTAACTGCTGACAGAGTTCACCACGTTCTAGATATTTAATCTCAAAGTGTGTACGTGCTGAAGTCTCTGCAATGCGTTCTTTGACAAAAGGTAGCTTCCAAACATCAATTAACTGCTGCTGCGCTTCCTCAATATATTCAGGAATATTACTGGCCAAGGTAATCTGACCACCCGGCTGCAAACGCGACAATAGAAATTCAAAAAACGGCATATTTAACCAGCGCTGTGCAGGATTATGCGGTTCAGGGTTGGGATACAGAATAAAGAATTGCTGTACTTGCGCAGGATGTAAGGCATGTACAACCCAAGGAATTGCATCTGCATGAACAGGGCTAAGATTTTGCTGCCCTTCAATTTGATGCTGTTTTTGCATCGCAACAAATTTTTCACGGGTACGCTCTACTGCGATCAGCTGAAATTCAGGATGTTGTGCAGTGAATAGTAAGGCGTGTTTTCCTTTGCCTGCACCAATTTCCACACAAATTGGAGTTGGCTGAATGGACTGAAAATCACGGGGAGCATGCATACGCTGCGCTTGAAATTGACGAATAGGCATAAACAGATCAAACTAAACAGAACGGCATAAGTCTAACAACTGCGACTGTATTTGCCTAATTGAATCATCCGTTTTTGCTGGAGTTAAGCATGCCAACCACCATGAACTGCCCTCGCTGTGGCAAACTCACCACATGGGAAGACAATGAATACCGCCCATTCTGCTCAGATCGTTGTAAATTGATTGATCTCGGTGCATGGGCCAATGATGAATATCGTCTGCCGACACAAGATGCACCTCAGGCTGATGGTGGCCGTGAGGAAGATCAGTTCTAAATACGTTTAGCTCAGATTTAAATATAAAAAAGTTCCAATAAAAAAGGTCTAACCAAGTAGACCTTTTTTTATTTTACCCCATCAAGTTAAAGCGTATTGCTTAACCAGCTTTACCCGCAACAAAAGGATTGTGCTGCTTTTCATAGCCAATGGTACTCATTGGCCCATGCCCAGAAATAAACTGGGTGTCATCCGGCAAGCTAAAACATTCACGCTGAATGGAGTCGAGTAATTGTTGATGGTTACCGCGTGGAAAATCTGTCCGGCCTATCGAGCCTTTAAATAACACATCACCCGTCCAAAGCACGGCATATTTTGCGTTATAGAACATGACATGACCCGGTGTATGCCCCGGTGCAAAACGCACTTCAAACTCTTCTGCACCCAGCTTCAAGGTTTCGCCGCCTTCCAACCATTGAGTCACATGGACATTTTCAGGGATCGGGAAACCATATTTCGCAGAAACTTCCTGAATCATGTCCAACCAAAATGCATCTTCTTTATGCGGGCCAATCACCGGAACATTCCATGCTTGGGTTAATGCCCCAACCGCACCCGCATGGTCTAAATGGCCATGCGTCAACCACAAGGCTTTGACCGTTAAACCAAGCGCTTCAACTTCAGCTTTTAATTTTTCAGGCTCTCCCCCTGCATCAATCAAGACCGCTTCTTTCGACTCAGAGTCCCAAACAATGGAACAGTTTTGTTGAAATGCCGTGACGGGTACGATTTTAACTTGCAACATAGGGCGAAAACCTCAAGGCGATGAATGGGCTAATGTTTGCTTTAAGGCATCAAGATTAGCTTGAAGTAATAAATTGAGCAATGCGACATGATCATCCCGCGCGTTTAATGCGGGAATATAGCCATATTCACCACCGCCTGCAGCTTGGAAAGTTTCAGCATTTTGCAGCGCCAACTCTTCTAGCGTTTCCAAACAATCCGCTGAAAATGCAGGGCTCATAACCTGTACCGATTTCACGCCTTGTTTGCCCCACGCTTCCAAAGTGGCATCGGTATAAGGTTTCACCCATTCTTGCTTACCAAAGCGCGATTGGAAACTGATTTCATATTGATCTTCATTTAAACCCAAAGCTTGTGCGACCAAGTGCCCTGTTACACGGCAACGGTCAGCATAGGGATCACCCTTGTCGGCATAAGGCTGTGGAATACCGTGGAATGACATCAATAATTTATCTGGCACACCATGTTTAGCTTGATAATCACGCACACTTTGCGCTAATGCTTGAATAAATAGCGGGTGCTGATAGTAGTCACGAATAATGCTCAAACCCGGCAAATTGCGTTGCTGCGGAATCCATTGTGCGATCGCATCATATAGCGGTGCAGTCGATGTTGCTGAATACTGTGGAAACAACGGAAATAATAGAATATGGTCTTGAGGCTGCTCAGCCAATTGCGCTAAAGCGGCAGAAATCCCCGGATTACCATAAGTCATGGCCGGAATCACATTCAGTTCAAATTCTGGATATTTTGCTGTGAGATGCTGTTTTACTGCGGCGACTTGCTCAAATAAAATTTCACGCATGGGCGAATCATTACCCCAAACCATGTCATAAGCATGTGCAACACGTTTAGGGCGAAATGGCAAAATAAACAAACGTAGAATGATTTGCCAAATCGGTTTCGGGATTTCAATCACCCGCTGATCCGACAAAAACTGTTGCAGAAAACGACGCACTGCGGGCACAGTTGGCGCATCAGGCGTACCTAGATTCGCCAGAATAATGGTGACTTTAGCTTTCTCGACAGGCAACATTACGCTTTTTCCATCAATTTGAATGACGCTAATGTAGCAGCTTTTAATCCATTTAATAAAATAGATTAATATGCAGATTTAAATTGAAAAACTCGATCATTATCAAGCAAATTACTTTCTAGTAATTTTTGACCTTTACTGGTCACTTGCCACAACATCCGCTGACGATCATCTCGGCCATTGGGCACAATCCAGTCATTCTGCCGCATCTGGCTTTTAATGCTGTGTAAAGCACGAATATTCACTTGTGCCCGCGCAACCGCATGAGCACGTGGCATCTCAATACGTGCATCATCCAAACCTGTTTCATTCAAAAACTCATTCATTCGTTTAGAGAAGAATTCTTCAGGGGTTGGATTAACAAAGGTTGCGCCTAAAATCGACAAGAGCTGCGCCCACGTCATTTTCTTCTGTACTTTTAATTCTTTGAAATTACCATCTTGATAAGCGTGCATGCGGTATTCAAATGAAAATAGTTCATGCATCGACACTTTTGGTAAAGATAAGAACGGATCAACTTCGCGTTTTCCCGACTCTGTTTCGAGTTGAACTAACTGGGCTTTTAAACGATCAATTTCATCATGTAAAGCTTGAGTATTCTGTGGTCGCACCCAACCTGTAACAGGATAGCGTTCTAGCATTTGTGGCATGTTCAATCGAACTGCCATTTCTAAATCACGCAAACTACGATAGGTAAAAACTTGATCGACTTCATTTTGTAATAGTTTTCTAAATTCTTTAAATTTTTCACGAAGTTCAGGTTTAGCATCATGTAACGCATCATCACGTGAATCTGGATCATCATGCATAAACACAATGACAGGTTTTTGCTTGGTCACCGCATAGATGTATTCAAGGTGCATATAGCCCACACCAGACACAGACTGCTCACCGTATTGACTACCCAATAAAATCATCACATAGTCACAATCGTCAATTTGACGACGTGCAAAAGCAGTGCTCAATGGTGTACGTTGTTCTAGCCCCCATGAGAAAAACCCCATTCCTACAAGCGTCTGAGCCAAAATGATCCGTTCTGGCTGCATTTCGCTACCAGATGTGGAAATGAATACTTGATAACGCTTATCGAGCATTAGTGATCCTCTCCCGCTGCATAACGCACTCAGCATCGAATTGATCTTAGCTGGAAAATGCGACATGACTACCCCAATAAAAAACTAATTTTTTCATTTAACGTTGTCCAAAATGACTGATTTAGTCTTCTGAACTTATAAGTCCGATGTTGGCAATGTTCCAAGAAATATCATCTTGAATCAGGCGCGCCACAACCGGTTTTAAATTTTCCGCATTATTGCCACTGACATAGCATTCTATACGCAAACAATTTTCTCGTTTCTGATCAAATAATAACTCATTTTTAATCAAAATTCGGGCTGTTTGTCGTGCAACTGCAAAACCTGAGTCAATTAATGTCAGCTTCTGACCAAAAATATACTGAATTGCCGATTTTAGAAAGGGGTAATGTGTACATCCAAGCACTAAAAAATCTGCACCTTGATTTACAACTGGCTGTAAAACATCAGTTAATGTGTTAAGACAAGCCTCACTCATCTGCGCACCTGCTTCTACAAAGGGTACTAATTCCAAACTGGTAACAGTCAGAACATTGACCCCTGCCGGCTCAGCAAAACGATGCATCACATCTTTAATCAACTTTCCACGAAATGTCGCAGGTGTTGCAAGAACAGCCACTGTTTTACTTTTTGTTTGCAGAACGGCAGGCTTTAACGCAGGAACTAAACCAATAATGGGGAAGTTCTCCCCATAATGTTCACGCAAATAATCCAAACTAAAAGCAGATGCCGTGTTACATGCCACGACAGCAACTTTACAGCCTTGGCGGTATAACCACTCTATGGCATGTGCAGTCAATTCACGTATATTTTGATCATCACGTGGCCCATAGGGTACATGTGCAGTATCGGCATAATACACAATACGTTCATTCGGCAAATAGCGCGCAATTTCCAAGGCCACAGATAAGCCACCAATCCCCGAATCAAATAAACCGATCGGTGCATCTGCGCCAGCTTTCGGCATGGGTACATCCAGTGGGTAAATGGGGTGAATGGCGGTCATAGGGTCACTTATATATTGTTCAGAATGACAAGGTGGAAAGCTTAAACCTCAGGTGCCTAATTGCAAGCGCAAATCACCACTTTGTAACACTAAAATGGATTCACCTTTTTCATTTTCAAGCAGTTCACCCATCTCAACCAAATGAAAGAATGCGGCACGCTGGATAAGTGCATTAATTCCAAAACGTACATGTACATAAGGGCGCAATTCACCTTGATATTCACGCATAAAAATCGGATGTTCCTGATCAACAATAATCAGGTCTTGGGTGGTTGTGGTGAATTGAATATAGTTTTTAGCGTCTATCTCAACTTGATCCACCTGATTGACAAATAAAGGCTCATCTTCCACCTGTATTTCAATTTGCTCGACTGGGGTCTTTAAATAGAACTTGCTGTCTTCTTTCCATAGTACTGTCGAGAACAAGTCAATAAGCGCTTGGCGTTTGATCAATTGACCATCGTGCCACCATTCCCCATTGGCTAAAACCTTCAGATCCATTGCACCACAATGCTTTGGATGCCATTGATCCAATGGTGGGATTGACCTTTTGTGACCGGACTGTCCATCTTTTAAGTATTGTGCAATGTTCATTAAATTTCTATCATCCCTATTAATGACTTTTTTCGTCGGGTTTTCGTTCAATTGCTGCTTCATCCGCCTAATAAATACCTTAGTGACGGAAAAATAATATGATTCAGCCAATTGGCTAGAACTCGGTTTAAAACTATACTAGCCCACAATATCAAAGACACGATAGAAAAATTGTGTCTGGGCATTAAGAACACTCATGGCAGCACCATTTAAATGAATTGAATGGATGCCACCTTCCGAAATATGAGGAGTCCTACATGGAACACATCGAACGTGAATCGATGGAGTTTGACGTAGTTATCGTCGGTGCAGGTCCTGCCGGCCTATCTGCTGCGATTAAAATTCGTCAACTTGCAATTGAAAATAACCTAAACGATCTGTCCGTTTGTGTCGTGGAAAAGGGCTCCGAAGTAGGTGCGCATATTCTATCGGGTGCTGTGCTTGAACCCCGCGCAATGAATGAATTGTTCCCAGACTGGAAAGAACAAGGTGCGCCTTTAAATGTGCCTGTCACTGAAGACAAAACCTATTTCTTATTGTCTGATGAAAAATCACAAGAAGCACCGCATTGGATGGTGCCTAAAACCATGCATAACGATGGCAACTATGTTATTTCGTTAGGTAACGTTGTTCGTTGGTTGGGTGCTAAAGCTGAAGAATTAGAAGTGTCTATTTTCCCAGGCTTTGCAGCATCTGAAATTCTTTACCATGAAGATGGGACTGTGAAAGGTATTCAGACTGGCGACATGGGTATTGGTAAAGATGGCGAACCAACGCACAACTTTACCCCTGGCTATGAACTTCATGCGAAATACACATTATTTGCTGAAGGCTGTCGTGGTCATTTAGGTAAACGTTTAATCCAAAAATTCAACTTGGATAAAGATGCCGATCCACAACATTACGGTATTGGTATTAAAGAACTTTGGGAAATCGACCCTGCTAAACACAAGCCAGGTTTGGTGATGCACGGTGCAGGTTGGCCTTTAAGTGAAACAGGTTCTTCAGGCGGTTGGTGGTTATACCACGCTGAAAACAACCAAGTGACGTTGGGTATGATCGTTGACTTATCATATACCAATCCACACATGTATCCATTTATGGAAATGCAGCGTTGGAAAACACATCCACTGATCAAGCAATATCTTGAAGGTGGTAAACGTATTTCTTATGGCGCACGTGCGGTTGTAAAAGGTGGCTTCAACTCTCTACCTAAATTTACATTCCCAGGCGGTAGCTTAATTGGTGATGACGCAGGTTTCCTAAACTTTGCAAAAATCAAAGGCTCTCATACAGCAATGAAATCAGGCATGCTGTGCGGTGAAGCTGTATTTGAAGCGATTGCTGCGGGTGTGGAAAAAGGTGGTGACCTTGCCATTGCACGTGTGACTGAAGGTGAAGACTTCTTCGCTAAAGAGTTAACTGCGTACACAGACAAGTTCAACAACAGTTGGTTGAAAGAAGAGTTATATAACTCTCGTAACTTTGGCCCTGCTATGCATAAGTTTGGTCAATGGATGGGTGGTGCGTTCAACTTTGTTGATCAAAACATCTTTAAAGTGCCATTTACACTACATGACTTACAGCCAGATTTCAGTGCTTTAAAAACTGTCGATGCTGCGAACTTCAAACCGAATTATCCAAAACCAGATGGTAAAATTACATTTGACCGTTTGTCTTCAGTATTCGTATCGAATACCGTTCATGAAGAAAACCAGCCTGCTCACTTGAAACTGACAGATGCTTCTATACCTGTAAATGTGAACTTACCAAAATGGGATGAGCCTGCTCAGCGCTACTGCCCTGCTGGTGTTTATGAAATTATGGAAGAAAACGACGGTTCTAAGCGTTTCCAAATTAACGCGGCAAACTGTGTTCACTGTAAGACGTGTGATATTAAAGATCCATCTCAAAACATTACTTGGGTAACACCTGAGGGTGGTGGTGGTCCTAATTATCCTAATATGTAATCTCTTTTGAGATTGAAATAAACCCGCTTAATGCGGGTTTATTCTCAGTTAAAATAATTTATTCAAAGTTAGAATTCGTCAAATTTGAATAGTTAAATTATAAATAATATTTGAGTACCAAAAATTCATAATCTAATAATAAATATTCTAATTCTAGCTTCTACTCCATAAGAATATGCTTATTCCAATGCATACTCCTCTGCATTTAATATTTGATTCTTATCGATTTTAAATCGATTTGAAATAATTATTTTTGATTTAGTCATTCCACCAAAAACGACTTCACAACTTAAATTTGTTTTTATTCTATTCCTAAAATCTTCAATATTTTTAACACAATGCTCACTATTAGCATCATCTTCCGGACATATTTTCAACAAAAAATCCGATTGAAAAGTATTCTTCTTTCTTTTTTCATCTTTTACTTTTAAATACGCATAAGGTTTGAACTCATTCAACTTGTCACACTCAATACGTGCAAAGTCGAATTGTTCTTTTATCAAAACTTCTTTTAATGAAACTGAACTTATTAAATTTCCTGTAACTGCTAATGCAGGTTTTTCTTCTGAACCGATAATACTATAGCTTAATTTAAGAGAAGGATTAACAGTAATTTTTCTATCTAAGCTTTGATGATTAGCATTTTGGCAACCCAAAATAAATACAACAAAACCCAAAATGTATTTTTTTTTCATTTTATTTTCTTCAATTGAGTGAACATCATATCTTCAGCAGACTGGCCCATAAATATTTTTTCTTTCATCATTTCCTTAAATTCAGCATGACTATATTTTGTAGAATAAAAAACATTTGCTCTCTCTCTGGGTTTATCCCTCCACTGCCCTCCTGAATCTGCAACAGCATCGTTACTATCATACGACTTTGGCTCGCATGTTACACTTATCCAATAATTACAATTAGGTGAAGGCTCTCTAAAATAGATTCGAGCTCTTACTGGAGTTAATGCACTATATGATAATAAAGTTCCAACAGGATCAATTGTTATCAGTAAATTAACTTTGCATATCTTTTTTTTGCCTAGTTCAGCTGCGAGTCCAGCTGCGTTCCATCCACCTAAACTATGTCCAATAATATTTACCTGAGTATTCGGGTTTTTTTCTAAGAATTTCTTAATATTGTCAAATGCATGTAATTTTTTCCCTCCAGCTTTCATGCCAGTATATGCTTCCTCATACCCGTAATATTCAATCGTCGCATTTTTAAATTTCTTCTTTTGTGATAAATCAAACTCATCAAAATATTCACCAACAAATCTATTAGGTCCTAAGCCTCTACCTCCTATATTAATAGGCAGATCGTTAGGAGCAAAAGAGTACTTATCAGATGCTCCACCAATAAATGCGGTATAACTATGTGTATATACCACCAGCTGAACAGGAACTACAGGTGGTGTAGGGTTTACATTTCCCATAGTTGTCCTAACTAAGTCAGCATAGGCTTGTTCTTCTAATCCCATCACATCACCACATGTATTTTATATTGTTTATTTAATTCTTCAGTTTCTAACCTAACAAGACCGGATTTATCTAATTTTCCACGTTCAACTTCTTTGTCTGTTTCATCGTAAATAATATATTCCGTACCTGAAGCAAGTTTCTTTCCTTGATGATCCATCACATCAAACCATACGCCATATTTTTGCTTTTCTTTTTCAGGCAAAAATGGAAGCGGCTTATTTACTTTTGCACCCTGTTTAAAATTATGCTGCCCTGCCTTCACTTCAAACTTACCGCTAGTTGTCGGTAATACACCCGCACTACTAATTTCAATCTGACTACCACCAGCAGTTAGCACGATTTTTTTGCTCGCTTTGATTTCAACTTTATCTTCCGTAGAAATAATTTGAATACCTTTTCGGGCAATCAGATCTGCCCCATCTCCTTGGGCTTGGATTTCAACTTTGCCTTTGCCTGCATACGCGCGTAAACCTTCTTGTGCTGCAAATAGACTGATCTTGCTTTGTGCATGGGCAATTAAAGATTTTTGACTGCTGAGATTGATGCTATCGCCCGCACTTTGGCTGATCTGCCCATCCGCTGAAAGATGAATATCTTCCTGACTACTCACAGCAATGGAGTTTGGTGCAGATAAAATCATTAAGGCTTGTTTAAAGGCATCGGCTTTTTCTTTACTGCCTTTTTCGATTTGTCCAAGGAAGTTTTTCAGATTATCTAAGACTTCAAGTGGATCAGTTTGCTGGTTTTTCGCCACTTCACTTAAGGCTTTACTGCTGTTTAAGTTGGCTTCGATTTGTTCTTTCGCCGCTTGTGCGTCGAGGTGCATTGCTGCTGCTTGTTGTTGTGGGTGTGTGCTGACAAGTAGCCCCTGTCCTGCACGTACTGCGCCCCATTGGTCTGTTCTCAGTTCAAAGCCTTCACCTCGCCCTGCACTTTCTGCGGTTTCTTTGGGATGACTGAGGTTCCCTAGGTTGAGCTGAGTGGCACCATGGGTACTTTGTAATTGTGTCGATATTTGTCCAGTCGTGTCATCAAAGCGTAGTTGTCCAAAGCCTTCACCTTGGACTTCCTTACTTTTTATTCCAGCCAGTTTTTTGGTGTCTGGCAGTTTACCTTTACTATCAAATTGGGTCGGACTGCGCTGTGCTTCATGTATGCGCCCCACCACAAATGGTCGGTCGATATTGCCGTCAAAGAAATCGATGACCACGATTTCATTAATGCGCGGTAAGAATCGTGCACCATAGCCTTCACCGGCCCATGGGGTAAGCACATCTACCCATGCAGAATCCGTATCATTGTCATTACTGCCTGCACCGCCATCATGGCTGTGGTCATCTCCACGGGTAAATAAAAAGCGGACTTTGATACGCCCCCATTCATCGACATGTATTTCTTCACCACTTGGCCCGACAACTTTAGCCCGTTGCGGATGGGTGCTTGGACGGTGTTCGAGTGGGTTATATTCAGGAACCGTCGCAATATTGCGGCGTTGTAATGTGAGCTGATTGGCCTGACGCTCGGCCTGTTCATGGATGGGTTTAATATTCCACTGGCTCTGTTCAATCAGTTGATTGACTTGTTCAGAGAGATCTTTGGGTAAGTTATTTTGGTTATAAAATTTCTTTTCTGTGATTAAAAATTGTTTGTCTGCACCACTGTGTTGATCGATTTCTGGGTGTTCATTCAATTCAAACCAATAACCCACTTGTGTATCACGCACAGTCGATTGTGCATTAAATTTTTTCGATTGTAGCTCGTGATAGCGCGTTAGGTTTTGATTCAGTTTTTCAATCTGACTGTTTGATGAAGCGGTAGCTTGGTCTTCGCCTTTTAAGTCTTGCATCCATGCAGGGCTGATATGCCATGCTTGTTCCAAACTTAAACTGGCATTGTCTTGGCTTTGGCTATGCTGATGTTTGCTTTGAACTGAGCCTGCGCCTTCTTCTTGGCTCAGTCCATCGGCTTGCCAGCGCTGTACATGGACCGCAGTCGGCTGAATGCTACGTTCACCGATCAAGCTGATGATGCTGTCTTGCAGTGGCGCTAGAGCGATGAAAGCGGATACTACGACGGCTGAGCGCTTGATATTGGCTATTGTCATCAATCAGACGAAGTTTTTGTTTTTCAATTGGCGCTGAAGAATGCGGCACTTTCAGCTGCGCTTCATCGATGAGCCAGTTGATACGCTCACTACGCCAAAGTCGGGTTAAAAAGTCATAATCGCTTTCATTCGACTGCATAATGAAAGGTCGGACATCATAGTTCTGACTTAAACCGCTTAGATCAAGCGTTAGACTGGCAGCAAAAAGCGGACTTTTGCTTTGCCATTCTTTAAAGAGAGTTTCACTGACATCACGCACCGATTTGTTCATAAACACACGGCTGTTGCGGCGCTTATGCCACAGCGATGTTGCATCTTCTAAAGTGAGTTTATATAGGGTGAGTGAACCGTCACTCTGCCCTTGGGTGGCTTCGGTGATGATACCGGTGGTGCGGAAGAGTTCGCCCTGATCGGTTACTTGATCAACGGCGACCTGTGCGCCAATAAATTGTTTTAGCGGAATAAGGGCATTAGTAGATAGGCAAATCAAAGTCGCTTGCAGGCCTTGGTTTAAGACATGCTCCCCATCAATACGTTGAATAAAAAGCTCATCATTCAACGCAGGGTTGGAAAATTGCACATGAATGGCACGTTTTTGGGCGGATAAGCCTAATTTTTCAAGTATAAGAGCAATCGAATTTAACATTTTAAAAGTCTGTTTTTTAAACTTTGTATAATTATGCTGCGAATGATATAGGCTAGCCATCAGACTTGACCAGCCTATTTTATTAATAATAAATGTAACATCTTAATAATTATTATTTTTTACAATCTCTTTAATTAACCTTTCTGAACCAAATAATGAAATTCTTTATTTCCATTTTCATCAAGACGTTCTTCTTGAAGCAATAGCTCATGACCTAAATGCATACAAAATTTCGGAATATCCCAAGAGGTCGAATTATCTGTTGCAAAAACTTCAACAATATCGCCCGATTTTGATTTACGAATGGCTTGATGCAACATCATCACAGGCTCAGGGCAACGTAAGCCACGGGTGTTTAATTGAATTGATGGGGGCACAGAAGGCTCAGACATTAGAAAACTCAGCATTAAAATCTAAGGCTATTTTAGCATAATCCTGAAGACTGAATGTTAGCTTGAAAAATGCAGGTGAAAGTCTCTTAAAATGACTTGATCGCTCATCATCTAGATCAACATTAACAATAGACAACTGTATTTTCTACGGTATGATAAAATCATCATTTATTAGATATTAAGAGTCTTTAGGAAAGATCATGCAAGAGGAATCCGGCCCGTCGTGGGGCATGCGCGGCTTACGTAAATGGCTGGGCACTGCACCAGAAACCCGTGACGAACTGTTGAAATTGGTACAAGATTCACGTCGCTTCTTAGAACCCGATACAGTTGCCATGCTCGAAGGGGTACTCGACTTACCTGCAACTAAAATCCGCGAGGTCATGACCCCCCGTACTGCGATGATCAGCTTGCAAGAAGATGATGAGCTATTAGATATTTTGCATGTACTTGTTGAATCTGCACACTCACGTTTCCCAGTCTTTTCCTCAGACCAGCCAGACAATGTTGTCGGTATTTTGTTGGCCAAAGATTTGTTGCCATTTTTGACAGAACCGACCATCAAAGTCGATATTCGTGCATTAATGCGTCAACCCTTATTTGTACCCGAGAGCGCGCGTTCTGACCAAGTTTTACGTATGTTAAAAAATACCCAAACCCATATCGCTGTAGTGATTGATGAATATGGTACAACTTCAGGTTTAGTGACTTTAGAAGATATTCTTGAAGAAATTGTAGGTGAAATTGAAGACGAACACGACAAAGTCGATGAAGAAGCTCAATTTATCATTCCAGATGAAGATCCACTAAGTGCAAATACATGGTTGGTTCAAGCACTTACACCAATTGAACACTTTAACAATCTTTTAGATGCTGATTTTTCAGATGATGAAGTAGAAACTGTGGGCGGCTTACTGCTACAAGAAATGGGCTTGGTCAGTGATTTACAAGGTCAAGTGATTGAACTTGAAAACTGGGAGTTTACCATTTTGGAGGCAGATGCACGTACCATTCATCTGATCCGAGCTGTCCGTAAATGAGAACCTACTTTGATAAGCTGCTAAACCACTCACAACAAAAAAAACAGCTACCTTTCATCTATCCTTTGCTGATTGCATTATTTTCAGGTGCCATATTCAGCTTGTCGCTGGCACCTTATCATTATTGGTGGTTGGCTATTTTATCTCCAGCCCTGCTATATGCCTGCTTAAGTCAACGTACCCCTAAACAATCGTTTTTCATTGGTCTAGCTTATGGCTTTGGCTTATGGTTTGTTGGGGCTTTTTGGCTGTATACCTCGATCCATGTCTATGGTGATACCAATTCAGCACTCAGTGTTTTGATGATTGCCATTATGGCGATTGTGATGGGACTGTTTACCGCAGTTCAGAGTTGGCTCTACCGCCGCTTCTTTCCAGAAACACCACTGACCTTTGCGCCACTATGGGTGTTTTTCGAGTGGAGTAAAACTTGGGTCTTTACCGGTTTTCCATGGCTGTTTGCAGGTTATGCCTTTACTGAACGGTTCCTCGATGGCTATGCGCCATTATTCGGGATCTTTGGGGTGTCTTTTGCGGTCATTTTATTGGCCTGTGCCTTAGTTGAAATCCTGCGTAAACGCATATTTTGGATTGTTCCATCTGCCCTTGTTTTGCTCGGCGCATGGGGTGCAGCGCAACTGCAATTTGTTCAGCCTAAAAATGAAAAACCGCTGAGTGTTTCCTTAATTCAAGGCAATATTCCACAAGATTTAAAATGGTTAACAGAATACCAAGCTCAAACCTTAATGAAATATGCGTCATTAAGTCGGACCGAATGGGGGCGTGATGTCATTGTTTGGCCGGAATCCTCCATTCCAATGTTCCAAACCGATATTGAGCCGTTTCTGGATGCGATGAAAGTCCAAGCCAATAAAACAGGGACGGCTTGGGTGACAGGTATTCCCTATTGGGATTTAGCGGAAACACAGCAAAACCAACACCCTATGTATTACAACACCATCATGGCAACTGGTGATGAATCTTCTGGTCTATATAAGAAGCAACGCCTAGTTCCGTTTGGTGAATACATTCCGCTTTCAGGGATGTTAAGTTGGGTACTGCCTGCCCTACAAAATGACCCGTCGATGAGTGGCTTTTCACGTGGTGAAAATAACCAAAAGCCTTTGAATGTTAAAGGTCATGATTTAGGTGCAGCGATTTGCTATGAAGTGGCTTATCCCAACTTAACGCGCCGTAATGCCAGTCAAAGTGATTATCTGGTGACCATTTCCAATGACGCATGGTTTACTGGAACAGCGAGCCCGCATCAGCACCTACAAATGGTTCAAATGCGTGCCAAAGAAAATGGCCGTTGGTTTATCCGTGCAACCAATACCGGCATTACCGCCTTTATTGATCATAATGGTCACATTGTGAAGCAGGCACCGATGGATAAAGATGCGGTACTGCGTGGTGATTTACCCGCCATGCAAGGCGAGACACTTTACACACGCTTAAGTGATTGGCCTGTGTTGATTTTCTCATTCTTGTTATTGGTTCTCGGTTGGATTTATCGCCCGCGTAAAGTTGATATTTCTTTTAAATCACGCCGTTAATTCCGCTACAAAAGATCAAAAAAACCGAGCCAAAGCTCGGTTTTTTATTGATAAACTTTCAGGGTGCCAGTTCACCCTACTTTTTCAAAGTAACTTGGTGCCTAGGGGAATCTCTGCCTCAGGCACACAAAGAGCAACATGCCCATCTGCATTATGAAAGCCTGTGACCAAACACTCTGACTGGATCGGACCAATTTGTTTTTTTGGAAAATTCACGACGGCAACGACCAATTTTCCCAATAGATTTTCCGGCTGATATAGCTGTGTAATTTGCGCACTGGATTTTTTAATGCCCAGTTCCTCTCCAAAATCCACATGGAGAATGTACGCGGGTTTACGTGCTTGCTCAAAGACTTCAGCCTGCACAATTTTCCCCACACGTAATTCAACTTTCAAAAAATCTTGCCAATCGATCTGTTGCATTTTTCCCTCTTTCTTTTCTTTGTTGTACTTCATCTAACTATCTAAGATCTGATATCTAAAGATTATAAAAATTTCATTCAGGCTGACCATATGTGAAACAGACATTCGATGCGTCAAAATGGACAAAGCAAAGTAATCTTAGAATGCGCATCATATTGATGTACGCTTTGATGTAAGCTAACTGTTCATTTGCACGGGACATAAAAAAACTGGAGCAAGCTCCAGTTTTGAAGGTTTAATTTTGGGGTTATAACTGAGTAACTAAATAGGAAAGCATGGCAGCTAAAGACACCATTGGAATATATCGATAAAGACGAACAACCATTTGTTCAATGGCAGATGCATGTTCTTGTTTTAAATTTGCCACAGTCGCTTTTAATGCAGACCAAAAACTTAAAGCTAGTAATGAACTCATTAAGCTCATGGCAAAGAAGCCCACCATAATTTGGCTACTGCCCTCAGTGCTTTGCCATAAATACACAATGCCTTGACTGATCGGCAGAATACTTAAAATCAAAAGAACAGATTTCAGCATAGACCAATGAAATTGGTTAATTTCATCCGTTAATAATAATGCTTTCATACTATCCTCCATGGCTAAAAAAGTACCATAAAAGATATTATGCTCGGTTATATTTAAATGAAAAGCCTATATTTATTCATATTTTACGATTATTGTAATCAATAAAATTGGGAATAATTCTTATTATAAATATCACATATTTTATAATATATAATTTAAATTAAATTCAACAACTTAATATTAATTTTATAATTAAGATTTATTATCACTTCACTCAATATTGAAACATCCTATTAAGTGAAGTGATTAATTCCATTAAAACTGAATTTATAATTATTCTCAGTTAGTGTTTATAGTAAATATCGGCATCATTGTCTTCACCGCCAGACTGACCATCTGCACCAAATGAATAAAGATCATAAGGACGGCCTTCAGAACCTGGAATCACATATTGAATGTCATTGTCCCAACTGTCTTTTGGATATTGCCCATTTAAGTATCCATCTGGTAACCAATTTTTTGCAGATTCTGGCTTAGTAATTAAGGCATTTAAACCACCATCTTGCATCGATGGATATTTACCATTATCAATTTTGTATTGCTTTAGTGCACCTGCCACAGTTTTTAAGGTAATCGCCGTAGTATCGACTTTAGCTTTTTCACCACGGCCCATCACGTTCGGTACAATCAGCGCTGCCAAAACACCTAAAATGACAATGACCACCATCACTTCAATTAAAGTAAAACCTTGTTGCTTCATATTTTTTGTCTTCACTTGCATGTTACAAATCTCTGTTCACATCATTGTTCGAATGTCTTAAATCATATTATTCATATTCACGATTGGCAGCATCACAGCAATCACGATCACCAGTACAATGCTCGCCATAAATACCAACATCAGCGGTTCAAGCAACGCCAATAAAGTTGAAATTAAGGTCGTCACTTCACGGTCTTGCATCGTCGACGCACGTTCTAGCATCCGATCCAATTCGCCTGAACTTTCACCACTTTTGATCATTTGTACCATCATCGGTGGGAAATAACCACTTCGCTCAAGCTGTGTTGCTAAATTACCACCTTCTGTTACTTTCTCTGCCGCAAGGTTGACCGAATCTCGAATCACCCAATTATTACTGACCGCTGCGCCAATTTTTAAAGCATCGACCAATGGCACGCCAGACTTGGTTAAAATCGACAAGGTACTGGCAAAACGAGCGGCATTAATGCCTTTAGACAGTTTGGAAAATAACGGTAATTTCAAGGTCAAACGGTCAAACGCATAATGTCCCGCTGCTGTTCTGAGGAATCGAACCAAGAGAAAAATCGAGACTACGCTACCGACCAATAAAAATGGCCAGGCCATTCGAATAAAATCACTGGCTTTCATTAAAGCGACCGTTATCCACGGCAAGGCATCTTTGCTTTGATCAAAGGTTTTGACAATATCTGGGACCACATAGGTCATGAGTCCCATCACAATCCCGAAAGACATTAACATCAGGATGATCGGATAAATCATCGCACCCTGCACTTTCTTTTGCATGGCAAAGCGATTTTCGGTGTAATCGGCAAGTTGGTCGAGAATGAGATCGAGATGGCCTGAACGCTCACCTGCTGCAATCGTGGCAATATACAGTTCAGGAAAGCGTCCCGCTTGTTGTAGTGCGTTGGCTAAAGAATGTCCTTCCAAAACTTTAGAACGCACCGACATCAACAGGTTTTGCACATAGGCTTTTTCGTTTTGTTTTCCCACAGCACGAATCGCTTCTTCTAATGGAATTGCAGCGGCAACCAAAACTGAAAGTTGGCGAGTCAATAAAGCCAAGTCATAGGCATTCAGCCCTTTTTGAAACCAGCGCTGCTGCGCGTGTTTGTCTTTTTGCTCTATCGGATCGACAGCAACTGGAATGAGTGACTGATCTCTGAGCTGTTGACGAATTTGACGCGCAGAATCACCCTCAAGTACACCCTTCTGCTGCTTCCCTGAAGCGTCTATGGCAGTAAACTGATATGCAGGCATTGTAATGCTCTAATTTTCCAAAATTTCTATCAGCGCAGTTGCGTCTGACCATCAAAATCATTCATATTCTTAGATATAAAATATGAGCTCACTCTAACACAACTCCTTTACGATCACGACGAAATTTAATCAGGAACTTATCCACGTTTTATGGCAAATTCAGCGAGCATTGCAACACCTATTTACCGCGTTCGAGTCGCCGTTCCGGTATATTTATACGACTGCTTCGATTACAGCTTAAACCAAGAGCAATACCAACAAGCTGAAGTAGGTGCACGCGTTGCTGTATCTTTTGGTCGGCAAAATTTGACCGGTATCATCGTGGAAAAAATTGCTCCCGATGCACCACTCGATTCAAGCTTTAAACTCAAGGCCATTACCGAACTTCTTGATGATCGTGCCATTTTAGATGAGAAAGTTTTAAATTTATTGACATGGTCTGCACAGTATTACCAATTTCCGATTGGTGAAGTGATGCAAAGTGCCCTTCCGACGCTGTTACGCCAAGGAAAGCCCTATAATTTACTGGCACGGACATGGAATCTGATCGACCATAATGCTGAAGCCAAAATTAAACGTTCAGAGCGTCAGCAAGAAGCGTATAAAATACTAAAATTACATCCCACAGGCACAGGTGAAAATCTTTTAAATTTGTCAGGTGTGGAAACAGCAACACTCAAAGCCTTAGAGAAAAAAGGCATCTGCGAATGTGTGTTAGCAGAACAAGACTTTAGCCCGATGCCGATGAGCATGGCGCAAATGCCACTTACAGCAAACCCTGACCAAAAAAAAGCGATCGATAGCGTATTAAAAGCACGTAAAAAATATCAGGCCTTCCTGCTCGATGGCTTAACTGGCAGTGGTAAAACTGAAGTCTATTTACAAATCATGCAAGAGGTTCTAAAGCAAGGCAAACAAGTCTTGGTTTTAGTGCCTGAAATTGGACTTACCCCACAGACCATTAGCCGTTTCCAATCACGTTTTCATTGCAATATTGCTCTACTACATTCGGGTTTGAACGATTCAAAACGTATGCAAGCTTGGCAAGCTGCGCAAACAGGTAAGGCGTCAATTATCTTAGGCACACGTTCTGCAATTTATACCCCACTGCCTAATCTAGGTTTAATTGTGATTGATGAAGAGCATGATCTGTCCTTTAAACAACAAGAAGGCTTTCGCTATCACGCTCGGGATGTCGCACTTTACCGTGGGCATCTGGAACAATGCCCTGTAATTTTAGGTTCTGCCACGCCTAGTATCGAGTGCTATGCACTGGCGAAACAAGGCAAAATGACCGTACTGGAATTGAACCAACGTGCGGGCACCGCGGTCATGCCGAAAATACACATCCTTGATTTGAAAGTGGCACAGAAACAGCATGGAATCAGCCAACTTTTGATTGGTGAAATCCGTAAACGGCTTGAAAAAAAAGAGCAAGTATTGGTGTTTTTAAACCGCCGGGGTTATGCACCTGTACTGATTTGTGAAAGCTGTGCATGGCAGGCCAAATGCCCACATTGCGATGCCAATTTCACGGTTCATCGTACACCTTATCAACATTTACATTGTCATCACTGCGGCACCATTCACCGTATGCCAGAGCATTGTCCACAGTGTAATCACCAAGAACTGAAATCCGTGGGCATGGGCACAGCGAAGGTTGAAGAAAGCCTGAATGAACTATTTCCGCAGCATGACGTTATACGGGTCGATCGTGATTCCACCAGTCGCGTCGGCAGCTGGCAAAAAATCTATGACAAGATTCAAAAAAGCGAACCTGCCATTTTGCTTGGCACACAAATGCTGGCCAAAGGACATCATTTCCCTTACGTCACCTTAGTGGCGATTTTAGATATCGATTCAGGTCTGCTGAGTGTGGACTTCCGTGCCATCGAACGTACCGCTCAACTCATTGTGCAAGTCACAGGGCGTGCCGGCCGTGGCGAACGTAAAGGCGATGTATTCCTACAAACATTAAGACCCGACCATCCGCTTTTGAATATTTTGGTCAATGAGAACTATCGAAAATTTGCCAAAGAAACCATGAAAGAACGGGAAATGGCACAAATGCCACCGTTTCGCTATGCAGCATTGGTACGCTGTGAGTCAAAAAACCAAGAAATCAATACTGAATTTTTACAGCAACATGCCCAATTGCTGCGTCAGGACTCTGCTGGAATTATTGATATTTGGGGGCCGATTCCTGCCCCGATGGAGCGCAAAGCAGGGCGTTACCAATCCCACATGGTTTTACTGTCTACAGATCGTGCGCGCTTACATTATTATCTGCGTTATTGGTGGCAAAACATCTTGCATAACAAGCCATCAAATATGAAATTGAGCCTCGATATAGACCCACAGGAACTCAGTTAAACGCGTACAATTCAGTCTGAAAATATCAGTCATACTGAATTGCAACTTTCGACCAAAAACACAACTCTAGGACGAGTAAATGTCACTACTGTTACAGATCACAATTTTCCTTGGCGCATCCTTATTGCTTGTCCCTTTGCTCAAGCGCTTTGGTATTGCAACGGTATTGGGATATCTGTTCACTGGTATTTTGCTCGGCCCCGATGTCTTTAACATTGCCAGTGATCCCCAAGCGATCCAAGATCTCGCTGAGTTTGGCGTGATCTTACTGATGTTCCTGATCGGCCTCGAACTCCGTCCACAGCGTCTATGGAGTATGCGCAGTTCTATTTTCGGCATGGGGAGTTTACAAGTCGGTCTGACCGGTCTTGTTTTAGCGCTAGGCAGTTTTTTTGCCTTACAACAAGGCATTGCAGCCAGTATCGTTATCGGTTTCGCTCTCGCTCTTTCTTCTACTGCCTTTGTCTTGCAGATGCTGAGTGAGAAGCAGCAATTAAACACCACCTATGGGCAACAATCCTTTTCGATTTTGCTGTTTCAAGATATGGCCGCGATTCCCCTGATTGCAGTCATCCCCCTGCTCGCAGGGACAGAATCATCACATCACGGAATCGCCTATTTCGCTGCCATCATTGCGACTTTTTCAGGCTTATTTTTATTTAGTCGATACTTAATGCGGCCTTTTTTCCGCTTCGTCGCGAAAAGTGGTGCGCATGAACTGATCACCGCTGTCGGTTTATTTATAGTGCTGGGTGTCGTGGTGTTGATGGATGTACTTGACATCAGTACCACACTCGGAGCATTTTTGACTGGCGTACTATTGGCAGACTCTGAATTCCGCCATGAACTCGAAGCCAGTATTGCTCCATTTAAGGGGCTTTTACTTGGTCTTTTCTTTATGACCGTGGGCATGACCACGGAACTGTCGTTGTTTGTTGAAATGCCATGGTTCATTATCGGTGGTGCGTTGGCACTGATGCTCATCAAAATGGCGTCACTTACCGCAATTGCACGTTATCTCAAAAATTCATGGCGCAACAGTATTTTACTGGCGACCTGTTTGGCTCAAGGCGGTGAATTTGCCTTTGTGGTCTTTAGTGTGGCGAAAAGTGAAAATGTCGTACAACAAGCCATTTTGGAGCCATTAACCCTCATCGTCACCTTGTCGATGGTGTTGACCCCTATGTTGTATTGGTTAATACAATCACAAATTTTGCCACGTTTTAATCCAAAAACCATTCCCGAATATGACGACATTCCGGATGAACATAATCCTGTGATTATTGCGGGCTTTGGACGTTTTGGACAAATCATTGCTCGTGTGGCGCATTTACAGCATTTGTCTTTTACCGCCATTGATAGCAACTTAGACAAAGTCGATTTCGTACGTAATTATGGTGGTCATCTGTATTATGGCGATGCCACACAACCAGATATTTTACGCGCTGCGGGCATTGAACATGCCAAAGTGTTTGTCCTTGCCATAGATGATATTGAAGACTCGATGAACGTGGCGCGTCATATTCGTCTGAATTACCCTCAGTTAAAATTATTGGTCCGCGCGCGTGACCGTCATCAGGTGCATTTGCTGCGTGATTTAGGAATTGAGCATATTTGGCGTGAAACCTATTTATCCTCTTTAGGAATGGCCTATCACATGCTGTGCGACTTAGGCATCAGCGATGAAGATGCATATAAAAGTATCGAATTGTTCCGTGACTATGATGAAAAACTGCTGACTCAACAGCAGCAAATCTATACCGATGAACAAAAGATTTATGAAACGCATCGTAACGCTTTAGCTGAACTGGAACATTTGTTTGAAAGCGATGCACAAGCCCGTGAAAAACCTACAGGTGTTGATTTACAACGCAGCTTACAACGTCATCGTATTGATGTCACAAGAGATGATAATGAATGACTTGTGTTTTACAATATCGTCACCATTAAAGCAGGGTTATGGAGAATTTTATGTCAGATTTACGCCAACGCTTTTTTATTGAAGATAGCCCTGTTCGTGGAGAAGTGGTTCATCTTGAAGAAGCCCTACAAACGATTCTTGCACAGCGTGACTATGCACCTGCTGTACAAATTCTCTTGGGTGAAATGCTCAGCGCGACTGCCTTGTTGGCCAGTACCTTAAAAATTAAAGGTCGTATTAGCTTACAAATTCAGGCTGCAGGCACATTTAAATGGGCAATGGCGGAATGTAATCATCTCGGTGAAGTTCGCGCACTTGCCGATTATGAAGAAGACCCGCACTTTCAAGCTGCTGAAGACAGCAGCACGGTACTAAAAGCCTTGGTAAACCCAGTACTTTTCATTAATATCGAGCCTGAATTTGGTGAGCGTTATCAAGGGATTGTACCTTTAGACAAACCGACATTAGCGGGTTGCTTGATGCAATATTATGATCTATCTGCACAGATCCCAACACGTATCGTCTTAGCAAGCAGCAACAGCCGTTCAGGTGGTTTGCTGATCCAGTTATTACCACGTAACAACGAAGAAGAACAACGCCGTGTCGATGAAGATCTATGGCCACGTTTAACCATGCTGACTGAGACATTAAAAGCAGAAGAGTTAACGTCTTTATCCGCAAATGAAATCTTATATCGTTTATACAACGAAGAAGAAGTTCGTCTTCCTGAAACTGAGGCCTTAAAATTTGGCTGTACATGTTCAAAAGAACGCTGTGCGACAGCACTTGAACAAATCGGTGTTGCTGCAGTTCGTGAAACCCTAGAGTTTCAAAACCCAATTGAAATGGATTGCCAATTCTGTAATACAAAATATACCTTTACTGCAGAAGAAGCTTTATCCCTTTTTGGTCAACACCTCAGCTAAATCATCGTGATGATTGAAAGCCTAAATCTAAGCATCCTTCGGGGTGCTTTTTTATTATTCCGATTAAATTTAGAACAGCTACTTTCTTCCGCTTAGTCGAATGGTTTCGAACTTTAGAACCTCAACATGATCAACTGTATTTGCGATCAAATTTTTTTCGAGTAGAATCGCGCCAGAAATAAAGTCAAAAAAACTAACAAAGCTTTATTTTTTAATAGAAAAATAATGTAAAAAAACTGGATAAAATATGAAACTCAAAACACTCACTATTGCTTTAGCCATGTTCTGCTTTTGCCCAATGACAGCACATGCAGCAGACCTCGTCGGGACCTGGAAAACCATAGATGACAAAACAGGCTATGCCCGTGCTGAAGTCCAAATCACCAAATTAAAAGACGGCAGCTATAGCGGTAAAATCACCAAAGTACATGCCATCCCTAACCGCCCTGTCACCACGATTTGTGAAAAATGCGAAGGTAAACTCAAAAATGCACCCTTAATTGGTTTACCGATATTCTCTGGCTTCAAACATAATGCAAAAGAGAATGCCTATACCGATGGCAAGGTGATCGACCCACTTTCAGGCTATACCTATCAAGGTAAAGGGCAATTGAATGCGCGCGGCAATGTGCTGACACTTCGAGGTTATGTTGGAACCACGCTCCTCGGCCGGACGGTATCTTGGATCCGCGTCAACTAAAGCGGCCTTTTGGCTTTCATTGGCATGATGAACTCAACTCCAGACGAGTTCATCATGCCAATAACAATCTACTTTGAGATGAATTCCGACTATTTTACTAGTGCGTAGACGTTCAGCATAAACCTCATTTAGCGCCAACACGTTCATGTTTTGGCTCAAAATATAAATACCAATCCTTAAAAAATCACTAGAATATTCATATTATTTCAGGCTACATTAAACCCATAACATTTTTATGCCTTTAAGTTTTAGGCATCCGCTTTTTGTGTAATGTGGGTAATTGTATGGCTGTTAAATTCCTCCCTTCTATCCTGTTCGGCATGTTCTCCATCTGCAGTTTATCCTCTGCTTTTGCAGCGATTGACCCCTTAGTGGGGACATGGAAAACCATTGATGATAGAACAGGTTATTCACTTGCCGATGTGGTGATTCGCAAAGATAAGCATGACCTGTATTCAGCCACCATTATCCAAAGCCGAAGCGTACCGGGAACGGCAAATGTTTCGACATGCACGCAATGCACCGGTGCTCAGAAAAATAAACCCATGGTCGGTTTAACCACTTTAAGCGGCCTAAGCGCTGATCCAGAAAAGCCCAATGAATTTGTGGGTGGAGTGATGCTCAATCCCAAATCAGGCAAGCACTACAATGCACGCGCTCGTTTGATGAATAATGGCAAGCATTTAATCATCAATGGTCGTACTGAAGGCTCTGCAATTGGACGCAATGTCACTTGGGTCAAAAACTAAGCACGAGGCCTTTAAATCATTAAAGGCCTTTTTTAACTTAAAAATTAGAGTAAAAACTCCATATTAAAGCAGCGTTTTAAATAATTCTGCCAAATACATCACAAACTATCACATTGATTTTGTAGGGCTTTATATATAAATTAGGCAACTTACTCTAAAAACACAATTCTGAATTTTCAGGGGATGAAATGAAAAAAATATATCAACAATTATTTGCCGGAATAGTACTTAGCACTTTGTCAGGATTGTCAATCGCTGCGGAAACCGATCCGCTAGTGGGTAAGTGGAAAACTGTCGATGACCGCACCGGATATTCACGTGCAGACGTTGAAATTCGCAAAAAGGCCGATGGAAGCTATGAAGGCATCATTGTCACCACACGCAATGTCCCTGGCACTGAAAAAATGGGCGTCTGCTCGAACTGCCCAGGTGAATTGAAAAATAAACCTTTTATCGGCTTGCCATTTATTTGGGACTTTAAACAAGATCCAAAAAATCCACGTGAATTCCAAAACGGTAAAGTTCTGGACCCGATTGGTGGAAAAATCTATAAAGGCAAAGCAAGACTTAGTGCTTCAGGAAAACATTTAACTATACGTGGGTATGTTGGTGTATCTGTGATTGGTCGTAGTGTCACTTGGATAAAATATTAATTTTAAATGTGTTTTTAAAAGCCTCCTCGTGAGGCTTTTTTATTGTCATGTTTTGAAACAATAAGATGCTGTTTGCCCCTATGACAGTTTGATGAACCCTTCTATATTGATTAAAACATGATCAATATCTATACAGAGAGTATGCCAGACAATCACTATCAAACTTTAGGGATCGCCCGAGATGCTTCGGCAGATCAAATTAAAAAAGCCTATCGAAAATTGGCGCGTAAATATCACCCTGACGTCAGCAAAGAAGCTGATGCTGAAGCGCGCATGCAAGCGATTAATGTTGCATACGACACCTTGAGTGATGCCGAAAAGAAAAAACAATACGATTTTGAACTCGATCATCCACAAGGATTTGCTGGGTTTAATGCTGGCAACCAAGGTGGTTTTGACCAATCTCAGTTTTATCGCCAATCGACGAGTGATGGTCAGCATGCGGACTTTAGTGGATTTGAAGACTTGTTTGGTCGTTTTGGGCAAGGCTTTGGTGGCGGTGACTATCAGTATCAACGTGCAAACCGCCAAACCAAGAGCTTCCGTGGTGAAGACCAACACGCCAGTTTAGAAGTGGATTTAGAAATCGCATTTCATGGTGCAACGCAGAATATCACCTTACAGATTCCAAGCCTCAACGCCCATGGTGAGCCTGAAGTCCAACGTAAAACCCTGCAAGTCAAAATTCCTGCAGGTATGAAATCAGGTCAACAAATTCGACTCTCCGGCCAAGGGCAAGCCGGCTATAACGGTGGAGCCGCTGGCGATTTATACATTGAAATTTTGTATAAACAAACCGAGCAAACCCGTGTAGAAGGTGTTGATATTTTCCAACAACTGAATATCAGTCCATGGGAAGCCGCATTGGGTCAAAAAATTGCATTTACCAGTCCTGATGGCAAAACATTAGAACTACAAATTCCTAAAAATGCACGTACTGGGCAGCAGCTACGATTAAAGGACAAAGGGATACCAAACAAAACACCCGGACACCTTTACCTGATTTTAAATATACAGATACCAGCTGCACAAACCGAACAAGAGCAACAAGCATATGCGGCTTTTGCTCAAGCTTTTCCGTCATTTAATCCACGACAGTCTTAAGGAGAGCACCATGACAACAATTCATTATCGTGAAATTGTCTGTGACGGATGTAAACAGACTGAAATCGTAGACGAAAAAAGTAGTTTTGATCTACAACACTTTGCCTCTGCCTGTGGGCAAAGTCCAGAATGGGTTCTGCAACTACTCGAATACGATATTCTGCCTAGCCGTTCAGAAGACAGGATTCATCAATTTTTTGGCGATGATATATCTCGCGCACGGCGTGCGTATCGGCTTCAACGAGATTTCGATGCCAGTTTTACTGCGGTCGCTATGATGCTTGATTTAATTGACGAAGTTCAACAACTACGTCGCCAAGTCAAACACCAACAGTTTCATTCACATTAAATGTAATCATGAACGCTCTGCCTCGCAGGGCGTTTGTCTTTTCTTGTAGAGTTTGTCTTGTAGAGGAAGTGATCGACAACCATGAAAACACGAGATTGCAATAAAAAAGTCAAAAACATGTTTCCTGAGTACCGTGATTTGGTCTCTCAGTTACGTGATGAAAATCCATATTTTGCACGGATCTTTGAAGAACATGATGAGTTAGATCGTGAAATTATTCAATTGGAATTAAATCCTGTCAATCACCATAACACGGATATTGAGACCATTAAGCGTAAGAAATTAAAGCTAAAAGATGAAATTTATCGCTTGCTGAAAAGTAACGAAAATGATGATATCTCTTGAGATATCGATTCATGTATAGGGGATTTTTCATGATGCATGTCGTTCGCAGTACAACCCACAAGGCTACGCAATTGAATTACTAAGACCATAAGGATCGGTCAAATCGCGTTGTACTGCAGATTTTTAAAAAACAATAAAATCATGACAAAGGATTCATCATGCAAATACATCATGTACTATTTGGAGCATTACTCAGTTTCAGCGGTCTGTTGCATGCCAATGATATGACCGGTGTTTGGAAAACAATTGATGACCAAATAGGATATTCACGCGGCGATGTCACCGTCGTTAAAAATGCTGATGGGACGTATAGCGGAACACTCACTGCAATATGCCCATTGCCGTACAAACCCTTGGTTGAAGTATGCTTAAAATGTAATGGCAAACTCAAAAATGCTCCCTTGGTGGGCCTCGAAATTATCAAAGGATTTAAACCAGACCCACAACATCCAAATGAATATAGCAATGGAACCGTACTGGATCCCCTCTCGGGCAATGTCTATAAAGGCAAAGGCAAGCTGAGTGCAAATGGCAAACGTTTAACCATGCGCGGCTATATTGACGTGTCCGCACTCGGACGTAGCACCACATGAATTCGTAATGATTAGCAACTAAACCCATCCTTCTGAGAAGCTGATGCGAATTATTTGAGTTTCGTCAGCTTCTCAATTTCTTTCATGGTTTTAACCGTACCTTTGACTGTGCCCTTCACCGTCTGTTTGATTGGTTCATAATCCATAAACCAAAACAGATTCATGTGTTGATCGCCGTGCTGCTGTGCCAACATATCAATCACGCTTTTTTCACCGCGCCCGACCAAATGCCGTCGATAAAAATAATACAGTAGTAAAATCGTGGTCATCAGCATGATGCCGAGCATGATCCAAAAACCGGTTGGCGATTTGAGTCCCGGAATAAACTCAAAGTTCATACCGTATATACCGGTTAATAAGGTTAATGGTGCGAAAATTGCCGTAATAATCGCCAGAATCCGCATATTTTCATTGGTTTGGTTAGCAACGGCTGAAAAATGCAGATCAATGGCGGCCTGCACGGCACTGCGTAATCGGGTGGTATGTTTTTGAATGCGTTCGATATGGCTGGTTAAATCATCTACGCGAACCAGCATGATATCCTGCTTTTCACTGCGCTTTTTTCCTTTCAAATGTGGGTAATTATCCACAACTTCATCACGCAGTTCTTGCAAGGCTTCAATTTGCTCTTCACACAAATTTTCCACTTGCTGAAAAGCCATATTTTCCTGCAGCAGCTGATGCCACTTGGTAAAACGCCGATGCCCTTGCAGCAATTCTTGCTGCCAAAACTCGACACGGCGGGTCAAAGGAACACGTAAATCCAAGTAACCATCTACCATATTATTCAGTAAGCGCAATGCCAAATCTAAGGGTGTGATGGCTAATTTTCGTGGTTTATTTTGTTCATCAATCGGACGAGACATTAAAGTTTCAAGCCGTTGGATATAACTTTCAATGGCTTTGTTGCCTTTTTCGCGCACCGTAATCAGCACTTGGGGCGTGATCAAAAAACTGATCGGAGTGGTCGCCAAACCAAAGACCCGCTCATGCTTTTCAAGAGCTTCTGCACCTGCAGCAATTTGGTCATCGGGTGTGACCATTTTTCTAAAAATTAATAAATCATAATCATCGAGTGTGTCAAAGGCACACGGATGCTCTAAATTTAAAATATCCCGCAGATGGTATTCATTGACCCGTAGATCTGATGCCTGAAAAATATCACTCTGCCACTGCTCTGGGCGGTTGACGACATCTTCACGGGTACAATCAATCCAAATAAACTCAGGCTCAAGTTCAGGATGATGCTCACATTGCACTTGGTCTTGCACATAGATATGCGCGGCTGTTGGATGCTGAAAAAAATAATAGGTTTGCATATCTCATTTATTATTGTGTTTACTTTTTGCATGATGCCATAAAAAAAGCCTTGAGCAAGTCAAAGTTCATACTCTGACTACACTCAAGGCTTTTTAGAATCCATTCACAGAGCCGAAACCCTGTGAATCAACAAACCATTAAGCTTGTTCGATGTCTTTCATGGTTAATTTGATACGACCACGGTTGTCGACATCAGCAACTTGTACTTTGATCTCTTGACCTTCAGACAATACGTCTGAAACGTTCGCAATGCGTTCGTTAGAAATTTGAGAGATGTGAAGTAAGCCATCAGTACCTGGAAGGATGTTTACAAACGCACCAAATTCAACGATACGGATTACTTTACCAGTGTAGATTGTACCTGGTTCGATTTCAGCAGTAAGCGCTTGGATTTTCGCAACAGCAGCAGAAGCAGCCGCTTTGGTTTCACCAAATACGCGAACTGTACCGTTGTCTTCGATATCAATTGCCGCTTTGGTTTCTTCAGTGATTTGACGGATTGTTGCACCGCCTTTACCAATCACGTCACGGATCTTATCAGGGTTGATGTTGATCACTTGGAATGTAGGTGCATGCATTGAAATTTCAGGACGAGCACGTGAAATCACTTGGTTCATTGCATTTAAGATGTGCATACGACCTGCATACGCTTGGTTTAATGCAACTTCCATGATTTCTTCAGTGATACCTTCGATTTTGATATCCATTTGAAGTGCAGTAATACCGTTTGCAGAACCGGCTACTTTAAAGTCCATATCACCAAGGTGGTCTTCATCACCCAAGATGTCAGAAAGCACTGCGAAACGTTCGCCTTCTTTCACAAGACCCATCGCAATACCAGCAACTGGCGCTTTAATTGGCACACCAGCATCCATAAGTGATAAAGAAGCACCACATACAGACGCCATTGAAGATGAACCGTTTGATTCAGTAATATCAGATACGATACGAATCACGTACGGGAAGCGGTCAGCTGCAGGAAGAACAGCTTGTACACCACGACGCGCTAGACGACCATGACCGATTTCACGACGTTTAGGACCAGATTCACGACCAGTTTCACCTACAGAGTATGCAGGGAAGTTGTAGTGCAACATGAAGTTGTCAGTTTTCGTACCTGCTAATGTATCCACCATTAACGCATCACGTGTATTACCCAAAGTTGTTGTTACCAACGCCTGAGTTTCACCACGTGTAAATAATGCAGAACCGTGAGCACGGTCTAATACACCAACTTGTACGTCAAGCGCACGAACTGTTTTCGTATCACGGCCATCAATACGTGGCTTACCTGACAAGATGTTGTCACGTACTGTACGGTATTTAAGGTCTTCGAATAATTCAGCTAAGTCGTCAGCGATACCATCAACGTCATCTTCTGGAACGAATTGAGCAACAGCTTCAGCTTGAAGCGCATCAAGTGCTGCATAACGATCGTGTTTAACCGCGATTGTGTATGCTTCAGAGATTTTCGCTTCAAACGCTTCTTTTAATTTTGCACGAAGGTCTTCGTTTTTCGCAGGTGCAGTCCAAGTAGACTCTGTTGCACCAGCAGCTGCAGCAAATTCTTTAATCGCTTGGATCGCGATTTGCATTTCGTCATGACCGAACAATACAGCGCCAAGCATTTGGTCTTCAGAAAGTTCTTTCGCTTCTGATTCAACCATCAATACCGCAGATTCTGTACCTGCAACCACAAGGTCAAGGTCAGATTCTTTTAGCTGTTCGTGATTCGGGTTAAGGATGTATTCACCGTTGATTAAACCAACGCGAGCACCACCGATTGGACCACGGAAAGGTGTACCTGCAATTGCAAGTGCAGCTGAAGTACCTAACATTGCAGCAATGTCAGCTTCCATTGTCTTATCAGAAGAAATAACAGTCGCAGTCACTTGAATTTCGTTGTAGTAACCTTCTGGGAACAATGGACGAATTGGACGGTCAATTAAGCGTGAAATAAGCGTTTCAGCTTCAGACGCACGGCCTTCACGTTTACCATAACCACCTGGAATACGACCTGCAGCATATTGTTTTTCTTGGTAGTTAACAGTCAATGGGAAGAAGTCTTGACCTGCTTTCGCTGTTGGCTGAGCAACAACAGCAACAAGAACTTGTACACCACCCATAGTGATGATCACAGTATTCGCTTGACGCGCAATACGACCTGTTTCTAGGACAACTTGATGCTGACCATATTGGAATTCTTTACGAATAATATTAAACATCGACATGTTTTATTTTTTCCTGATTTTATTCTAGTGGAGACCCCTAAGGTTTGGCATTCATTCAACGCCCCAAACGCTGTAACATAAATGACAAAGCTTAGAAGCCGACCTCACTAGAGATTAAAAACATTAATTTAAAATACTAATTTAAGACACAAAGAAGGAGCGAATCATCGCCCCTCCCCATTATCCAACCAAGGTTGGATAGACTTTAGTTTTCAGTAATACGGCACTTAGCATGCAATAGTCCGAAAATAAAAGTTTAAATCGAATTAACGACGTAAACCTAAAGCAGCAATCAATGCGCTGTAACGAGTAGCGTCTTTACCTTTAAGGTAGTCAAGAAGCTTACGACGTTGGTTAACCATACGAATAAGACCGCGACGGCTATGGTGGTCGTGTTTGTGCTCTTTGAAGTGACCTTGTAAATCATTGATTTGAGCAGTTAAAAGAGCTACTTGAACTTCTGGTGAACCAGTGTCGTTTTCAGCGCGAGCGAATTTTGCAATGATCTCTGCGCGATCTGCGTTTGTTAAAGCCATTCGATTTCTCCGAGATGCTTATAAAGTTAACTTTTGATACGAATCAACTGATAAATCAGCTGACTGCCGTGCATCACTACAGCAAGTGCATTATATTAAGGGAAAATCGTCTTAATTGCAAAAAGAGATAGCCGACTTCGTCAGGTTATGTTAATGACAATAACGCCTTATTTTTCCTCTCGATTCCATTATAAATTTTTTATATGTTTCGACACTCTATACGACACAAAACTGCATATTTCCAACACATTGAATTCCATATTATTGAATGAATTTTAAACTTATTTTTGATACATTTTGCCACTCGATGTTTAGAATACAAAACTCAAACTGGAATGATTAAAAAAAAAGCCCGAGCTGGGCTCGGGCTTTTTTGCGCTGTAGTTTCTTCTTTTTTAGTTATTGTTTTATTATTTATTGTTTTATGTGGCGCTTTTCCGCGTCCTTATATTAAACATTCCATGTTTTAACTTGCACTTCCTTATGTGGTAGATTTTGCCACAACGGCTGTTAGATAAAAGTCGTATTTTTCGTATCTATATGTAAGCTTTTTCGTACATCGGTTAAGCTCTATTTCTTTTCTGTTACAGCATATAGGCATTTCTTATTTTCTATACATAAAAAAGCCTTGTAGTCTCTCCCAAAACTACAAGGCTTAGCGGCTGTAAGTTTCCTATTTCCTTACTTCACTGTAAGTTCGCTGTCTTTTGACGTTATTCTTATACTTTTGCGATTTTACTCAACCATCCGTGTTGAGTTCTTTTTCTGTGAAGTCATCTTCTCAAAAAGCTCTAAGAAGCTCTATGCGCAAATCTCCTGAATCAATGTAAGCTATTTCTTACAAAATACGGTACATTTTGCCCAGGCTTTACAAAGATAGGTGATTGTTAATTTTTTCTAACAAACCACTAACTCGTGCTGTTCTTTTTATAAGCGCTTTTGCCAATGCATCTTTTGCAACAAGTAAACTCACCACTTTTTTTGCACGTGTGATAGCGGTATAAATCAGCTCTTTACTCATCATTTCGGTTGCATGATTTTCCAAAACTACCGCCGTATGGGTAAATTCAGAACCTTGAGACTTATGTATGGTCAATGCATAGGCAGTTTCTATATTTTTAGGTAACCGTGTTGCCACAACCCATTTATCCAAACTCGGAAAATAAACCTCAAACTGCGACTTTTCCGCCATCGGTCGTTTTAAGCAAATCCCAATATCACCATTTGATAGTCCAAGTTGATAATCGTTATAGGTCATCATGACTGGACGACCGACATACCAATCCCCTTGTTTCAACACACCCAAGGCATTTAAGACCCGAAGTTCAATCTGCTGATTGAGTTCGTGTAAGCCTAATTTTCCATGTCGAATGGCCGATAGAATCCGATAATCATCAAAATAGCGAATCAATTGGGCTAACCAATCTGCATATTCAGCGGGTTGCTCTGGCCATTGTTTTAACCATGCCACATAGGGCTGAAAACCATACATCAGTTGATCATAATATTTTGCCCAATGTGCCGCACTGTTTGTAGCGTCGGGGAGATATTGCAACTGAATCACATCGCTCATATTCGGTGTCAGTTGAATCGGCTGAAGTTCGGATGCAGATACCACCTGATGTTCGAATTTCGCCAGAACTTCTGTGGTTGTTTGCTGTTGTTCTTGTTGTTGAATAAAACGAGCAAACTCACCAATGGCTGCACCCTGTACAAAACGGCGGCTGGTCTGTAAATGTGTACGGTTGGCTTGTAAGGCATCCACATCCTGAAGATTAGCCAAAACTGCGCCAACATCGACCGAAGCCAACTGTTCTGCATCCCCCAATAGAATCAGCTTACTGTTCTGAGGGATTGCCGCGAATAGCATCTGCGCCAAACTTAAGTCCAACATAGAGGCTTCATCGACCACAATGACGTCATAGGGTAAGCGTTGACGTTCATTAAACCGCGGGATAGCGCGCGTCCCTAATCCCAATAGACGATGCAAAGTCACGGGTTTCAAATGTTTGTGAATAATCGAATAATGCTGCAATGCAGGATCTTTAAACGCTGCTTGTAAGGCTTCTTCCATGCGCTGCGCCGCTTTTCCTGTCGGCGCTGCCATGGCAATTCTTAAATTTGGATTTTGCTCATTCAACACGGCAATAATCCGAGCCAAGGTATAGGTTTTACCTGTCCCAGGCCCACCGGTAATGATATTAAAATTGTGCTGACACACCATGTGCAGTGCTTGGATCTGATGAGGATCGGTCAGTAAATCCTTTTCAATATTAAGCATCTGCGTTTGATTAAGATTTTGCTCTGTTTGCTGTTTTAAACGTGCAACTTGCTTGGCTAAAGCATTTTCTAGTGCCCAATAGCGATAAAGATAAAGTCGCTGTGAATCAAAAATAAAAGGCGCAACAGGTGTTTTTTCAGCTTGCTCGTGCTGAACCATCTGAGCCAAACATTGAATCTGCGCATCTTCGGCCAAAATACAACTATCGCCTTTTTCCACGGCTTGCATCAATTGTTGAATTAACTGATTTGCAGCAGGATGACTGGCCTGATTGGGTAAATAATGTTGGATTAAATAGTCAATCCAATCCGGCAAAACCGCATCTAAATCAGCTTTTTCTTGGGTATTTTGGGGAACTAAAACCTGCGTTTCTACAGTATTTTCTTGTCCCGCGTGCAAAGGCTGGGCTGATAAGGCTTTTTGATCATTTTCCACACAGTTATCCTCAAACTTATCCACAATGCAACTTGTTGTTTCAGCGTGAATATTTTTATCTTTTTCGTGCTTATTCACGTTTTAGCCACAACCTTTTCGCTCAATATTGCATCGAGGTTTTGAATGAATGTATCCGCCGGCTTCCAGTGATATACCCCACGATCGGACTGTCCATCCATACCGCGAAGATATAAATAACTCGCCCCACCCAAATGCTGCGTCATGTCATAGTCTTTCATCACGGCTTTCAAATAACGATGTAGGGCCACCAAATATAAAGCCGCCTGCAACCAGTAACTAGAATGACTCATACTTTCTCGAATATAGGCATGATTATAATGTGCGGTCTGATCGCCTAAGAAATTACTTTTATAATCGGCAATGTGATAACGCTGACCATCATAATATACCAAGTCAATCGACCCCGTCAGATAGCGTGCCGTAAACACATCATTCAAATCTTGTATCTGTAAATCTGGCTCATTTAGGCTTTCAAATAGCATGCGTATTTTACGTATTGCCAATGCACGATCCGCCATACTTAAATGAAAGTCCATTTCTGAACGGTATTCGCCATCGTTTAACTGATGCAGGCTAAAACCATCATGCAACGGTGTATGAATGATTTGACTGTACCATTCCTGCATTTCTTCAATCAGTTCAGCTTCGTCTTGTTCAGGGTTCGCCGTTTGCCCAAACTGTTTAATCAAATTTTGCAATATTTGCGGCGAATCAAACTCAACATCACTGTGAAAGCGCGATGCGATGGCTTTGGCCAACTTATCTTCTGGAGTGCTAAATCGAACTTTTTCCATCAACTTGTGCAAGAAACTTCCGGGCTTGGTTCCCTTTGGAAAATGCCGTTTAATCCAGCTAATTTTCTCTGCAGTTTCTGCTTCAATGATTTCAATTTGTTCAACTTCATCGGCAGCACTGTCTTCTGGCTCGGTCATGACCGCTGCCAGTTGGTCACGTTGTATATGTGCCTTATGTGTCGTGCGCGTGAGCGCGGTAAAGCTGGTGGTTTCCCGTGGATAAAAATGGCTGTTAGGAATTTCTGCCGCGTCTAATACAACAGCTTCAACCTGAGTCTGAGTCAAAATCGGTGGTGCTGCACGCAAAACATCAGCATCCACACTTTCTGCATGTTGGAACAGATCAGGTTCGCTTCCACGCCAAAAAGTCAGTCCTGAACGCGCTTCTGCCATTCGTTTCTTTTCGACTTCATGATGACGTAGCACAGCATAGACACGATAACTGGCACGGGTCAACGCCACGTACCACAAGCGATGATGCTCTGCTTCATTGCGCGCATCATTTTGTTGAATATCATCTTCGGGTAAGTCCGAAGACTTCACGGCAATCACACGTTCTAACCCAAGGCTTTTTTGCTGATTGTCTTTAAGTGAAAAATTCAAATTGCCTTTTTCACTTAAGCCTGCATTTGCTCCCAATAAAAATACACAACCAAACTCTAAGCCTTTGGATGCATGGATCGTCATCAATTGCACCCCCAATTGCCCAGTCAATTTTCGCTCTTGGGTGCTTTCATTATTGATGCCTAAATTGATTTGGCGAATAAACCATTGATAAAGCTTATGTGCACCTGTGTAATGTTCACTTTGCTGACTTAATAATTCTGCGATATGGCGTAAATTCACCACTGTGCGTTCATTATCTCGACTTTGCCCAGCCACCAAACGCGTCCACACCTGAAAGACCGTCATGCAGCTATTCCACGCGCTGCGGAATCCTTGCTCATTCCAAATTTGTCGGATCTGTTCGAGTTTTTCGATAATTTCGCTCAGTCCATCTGCCTGCTGTTCGAGTGCGACCAGTTGTTTCAGATCAAAACCCAATAAACGGCTCAGCAGCGCACGTTTCACCTTGGCTTCTTGATAAGGATTTAAAATCGCCGTCAGCAAAGCGGCAACATCTTGTGCGACGGAACTTTTATAGACACTGTCCCGAGAGGCTTTATAACAAGGAACGCCCAGCTGCAATAAACATTGTTGCACTTGCTCTAAGTCGAAATGGTTTTGCCCCAAGACCGCAATATCGTTTGCTGTCAGTGCTCGCTGGATATTGTTGTCTTGAAAATATAAATGTCCTTGCTGAGCTTGGTTGAGTAATGACTGAATCTGCCAAGCTACTTGTTCAGCTTCATTTAGCGTTTCATCCAAAGCCAACCAACGCAGCGGTTGTGGATTGACTTGATCATGATCAATCAACGGAGGATGCTCGCGCTCCCCTGCTTGAATTGGGGTGTATTCAACTTGCTCACCAAAATCCATTTGCCGATGAAACAAGGCATCCACCACTTCAACCAAATTTTTGACTGAACGATGGTTTTTGTTCAAGGTATAACAACGTCCACCCTTAGTTTGAATATCATGACGCGCTTTACGATAGGTCAGCATGTCACCGCCACGGAACCCATAAATCGCCTGTTTGGGGTCGCCGACCATAATCATACAACCCTGATGTAAGCGCTCCTTGACCCGCCAAATACTGGATAGCATGTCATCTTGATCTTGGTTGGTGTCTTGAAATTCATCGACTAAAATCAGCGGATATCGTGCCAAAACATGAGCGGCGAAACTGTCTTTCCCTGCTGCTGAGCTTTGCTGTAAGGCTTCCGATAAGGTCCTAATTTGTTGTGAAAAGGTGGTTTCGCCAGCGTGGGACAACACTTGAGGTAAACGCTTTTTGACTTCCTGCGCCAAATAAAAGTTTAGAAATTGCTCTGCTTGATTGATATGTTCATAAGCGCTGAGTACCGCTCGGAGTTGTTGAACAAAAGCATGTTGATAAAATTCTTTTGAGACATCTGGCTGCTCTTCAACGACTTTGTCTTTAAAGACACGTGGCTTGAATTCAGTTTTATTCAGATCATAAAACAATGAACGAATGGCTTTCATTGTCGCTTGTAACACGTCGGACTGAGTCAATACCCCTTGGCTACCCGAATCTTCAAAGTGCTGTAAAAACTCGGGAATGCGTGTGTTAAAGGTGACAAAGAATGCCCCTTTATTAAAACGTCGAGCGTCGACAAGGTTCTTATAATGACTTGCGGCATCAAAACACGCTGCAAGTTCTACACGAGCAGCAGGCAGCATTTGCGCAAGCTGATGACACATCGCCTCAAAATGTGCCAAAGCATTTTCGGGTAATTCAGGGACACGTAAATCCACCGATGGGAAGTTTAGACTTTCCTTTACCACGCCCAGATAGTATTCAGGGCCTTTCAACTGATGATTCAACAGCAAATATTCTATCAAATGCGCAGGCTGCTGCTGAATCCAATCTCTTAATAAATCATGAATAATACGTTCAATATGTAGATCTTCATCTTCACTGATTTGCACCTGTTCGATACGACCACTTTCAAAGGCAAATTCACGTAATAACTTTTGACTAAAGCTGTCTAAAGTTCCGACAAAGAGTTCTTCATATTGTTGTAAGACCACGTTCAGCCGATTGTAGGCATAATCTAAGTGATGCCCATGATCTTTCAGCACTTGCTGATACAAAGGGTCACTCAAACTTTGCTGAAGCTCGGCCAACTCATCTTGAGAAGCCGCGAGCAGGCCATAAATAAAGTCACGGGTTTCTTCAATCCGCAGTCGTACCCGCGCTTTGAGTTCCGCTGTGGCTTTACGAGTAAAAGTGGTGGCAATGACCTGATTCGGCATATAGCGATCTAGAAAAATCCGCACCATCAGACTGGAAAGCGTATAGGTTTTCCCTGTACCCGCAGAAGCCTCTATCCAATGCAGTCCCGTAAAGCTCATGTCTGCAATCGGGTTGGTGGACATATTCATCGTTTGCTGTGGCATATTCATTTTTTCACCTCAGGCTTGATGACATTAAGTTTTTTTAGGCCGTCATCTGCCTCGGTATCCATCACATGATATAAACGTTCTGCATAATAACGACAGGACAATGCCAGAAGCTCATCTGCCGCTTGTTGCTGTAAAATAAAGCTCCAATCACGATGGTGGCTATTGGCTTCATTCGACTCCAACTCCACACCACCAAAACTATGATTTTTCAACCATTCCTCTTGAAGTTTTGCAAAATTATCTGGCATGAGTTGGCCTGTTTCATTTTCCACCCAAGTGCATTTTTCTTGGCGAATTAAGGCAGCAGGCAGCACCACAGGACGTTTTTGTGCATGTTTCCACATCGCCAGCCATTCACTGAGCTGCAGCTTGGCTTGTGCAGAGCTTAATCCGCAACAAACAATGCTTTTATCATTACAAATTACTTCACGACGATACGTCGCGCCCTCATCGCCTAAGTCTAAATAGCTCAACCACAGTAGATATTCGAGCCACGTTTGCGTCTGACGTTTAGGCTTTGCCCCAGACGCCATACAGCTTAACCAATGCATACTCTGACGGTCTTCAGGCACGGTGATGCTCAATATCAAATGCGGTTCAAGCTGTAGGTTTTGTAGGGTGGTCGCGGTTACACGGCGTCCATTTAAACGCTCTAATAACTGTGCCTGCTCTTGCAAACTGAGCTTCCAAGTCGCTATTTGGCTATGTCCCACAGGCAGTACATCTTGGAACAAGGCCATGTCCGGTTCAGATGGAATCGTAGTGTTCTGATCCTCTGTTTGATCGACACGAGAGGCAGGCTGCACATAATGCTTTTGCAATAATTCACGGACATGGTATTGCTGTAAACGGTCAAGTAATAAAGGCTCTTTCTGTGGTAACTGATCACCGGTATACACACTGGCCACACCAAGCGTTTTCAAATATGCCCGAGCTGGGAATACCACATCTTTAATCCATTCCTGACCATCTAACACCCTTACTTCTTGTGCATCATGCACTGGATAATCAAGGTTAATCCAGGGTTGGCGTTGTCCAGACTGATTTAAAATATGTTCCGCCACAGCAAACCATTGATCTTTATATCGTACGTTTTTCGACTGCTGAAATCCTGTCGGGTCAAATGGCTGCAAAGGATAAATATGATAGAGCGGTTCGAGTTGCTCTGGAATTCGTAACCCATCCAAATCCAACATGGCATCATGTGGCTGATCTAACTGCTGGGGTTGAATCATTCGAGCGAGGAATTGGCTAAACTCATAAATGACAGATGATGGTTCACGACTTTCACCTCCATTGACATCAAAGCCATTATAGAAAATCCATAAGGACTTTCGGGCAAATAACAAGGCATCTAAAAATGCACCTTTATCATCTTCCAAACGTGAGCGATCACCCAATACTGGCTTAAACACATCCATTAAATCAAAAGGTACTTTCTGATCACGACGTGGGAATTTTCCACTATCCATGTTCAACAACACCACCAGTGAAAATGGGACTTGACGGATTTTACCCATGTCTGCAAAGGTCACTGAACCAGTTGGTTCGATCTGATCGACAGAACCATCGATGCCTTGTTGTATCTCCTTGAGCAATAAAGATAGCGGTAAATTAAAGCTATTTGGTAGCGACTCGACTTTTTCACTTTGGGCATTTTTCAGTCGTTGTGTCATTGCACGCATCACACCGCGTATGGTTTCAAATGCTCGACCACTGGCTTCAACAAAAGGTTTTAAATCTGCATCTAGCTGTTGCAACCACGCTTTGACCGTCTGTGCACTGAGGTTCGGATTAAGCCAATCTCGACGCGCACTGATATCTTGATAGATCTGAATTAAGGTTTGCACCAACTCAAAATCACTACTCTGCACCCCTGCGAAACTTAAGGTATTCTCAAATACGGCATGCTGTGGAATCGCAATCCCTAACGCCAAACGGTCTAAAGCAAATTTAAAGGTATAACGATAATCTCGGTCTTGCTCAGACAAATAAGCCAACATGTGCTGTTCATCTAAACCACGACGGAAACCGGCTTGAATTAGCAGCTCCATCATACGTTCCATTTGTACATGGTCGAGCTGATACAGTTCTTGCACCGCATTCAAATTCAACCAATCGTGAAAATCTTCTGCGGTAAAACGACCTTGGCTAATTTCAATGCGTCCAACAAAGGCTTTCCATGCATTTTGAATATCTTGACTAACCACTCCTGCAATTTTTACTGGAATATAAGGTAAATCCACAGCACTGCGACCCATGCCTCGAGTCGTCGAAAAGACCGTCCGAATATGCGGTTCCAGTTCTTTTAAATTTGGTACCAAGACCAAGATATCACTCGGATGGCGTGGCTCTTGTTCCGAGCCTTCGGTCAACCAATATACCAACTGCTCACGTAAAACTTCTAACTGACGCAAGCTAGAATGACAGACATGAAATTGAATCGATTCATCTGAAACCGCGAGTGCATATTGATGCTGTTCGGGCTCTTCTAGAGTCATGATGTCATATTGAATTTGAGCGAGCAGCGTTGTCGGCTCAGTATCTGGAAAAATATCTTCCCAGCCTTCGCCACCAGACATATTCACCAATAATGCAAAGTTATCCCGCGCACGTTTGCCTAAACGAGTCAATAATGAATGCTGTGATTCACGAAATTCCGCATTGGTCGTACTCAGATAGGCCTGAATTTGCGCTGTGCTGACATTAGGATTTCGTTCAATATAACGCTGTTGCAATTTTAGGTTATAACGATCTTTCCAAACAGGATCGACCATGTCTGCCCAATACTCACGCGATGGGTTGAAATACAACAAATGTACTTCGGTATACGCCGCCAAACGATACAAAAATTTGAGTTGTGCAGGTGGTAGTTCTAAGGTAGTAAAGACAAAAATCTGTTCAGGTAAACCGTTATAGGTTTGATGACGCTCATCATCATCGCGTTCATCATCCTCAGCATCCTCAGCATCCAGATCAAACTGCTGCTGCCGATTTTGCTCAGCATGCGCCAAGGCAAACCAAAATTTATTGTCTATTTCCTGACGGTCATTAAAATCTTTTTTGAATACTTGATGCCACAGCCAACGCTGCCACTGCTCTAGTTGTCGAGCCTGCGTCGGTAAATATTCATCAGCTTGTTCAGGTTTCAGACCTGTGAGTTGCATAATATTTAATGGCTGGTTATGACTCCACGCTTTTAGCCAGTCGGTATCGCAATGTGGACAAATCCATTGCTCAACACCTTCATCAGGGGTATGAATACAACTGCCACGAAAGGCCATGTAGTTAGTAAAAAGCCGGGTGACTTGAGCAGCGATCCAGTACAACATTTCTTGGCGCTTTTGCTCACGTTTTTTTCGATCTGAGAGTTGTGCTGTGTTGTCAAAAATACGCTGAACTAAGGGCTGCACGTCTGTCGGAATCTGAGCAGCATCAAACGTATCAGCCGCAATAAAACCGGCTAGAGCATTATAAATACGCCATTGCATAATCAATGGCGGCATGTTGATACCTTTAATTCGCTCACGGTCTTGTTTGTTCGGCAAGGCCCAATCGTAGGCTTTCCACTGCAACCCTAAAATTTTACGATGATGCTTAATATTGGCACTAATACTGATTTTTTCAGCAACTTGTTTTTCTAACCATGCTGCAATGGCTTGATCGGGTACCACGATATGCCGTTCTTGCAAGACAGATAATGCATTAGTCGACTGATTTGATTTCAATTTTTTGATTAGACAATCCACCAAAACTTCGATTCTTTGACTCTGAATTACATGTATTGCCATGGATTACCTTTACAGCCTGAGTGACCAACTACTACAAAACAACAATGATTATTTACTATACATCTTGGGCTGTCTATGCGACTTTGACAAGAGAATAGATTGCAAAAAATGCTTTTAAACAAGTATCTTAATGATACTTTATGAGAAAAAAACCAATCCAGTATTAAGGGTATTTGCTTATGAAAATTGATAACATTCCTGATTCCATCGACCCTAACTTAAATCTGGACATTATTCGCGCTGAATGCTTAGAGCTCGTTAAAAAACGTGCTTATTTTTCAGCAGGTGCAGCCATTATTCCTGTGCCATTTTTGGATGTGGTGATTGACGTCGGAATTTTGTCACAGCTCATTCCAGAAATTAATGCGCGTTTTGGTTTAGCGCCAGATCAAATTAGTGTGTATGATCCAAAAACCAAACAAATTCATTGGACAGAACTGCGTAAACGTGGTGTCGAATTTTCTGGTTTAGTGGTTGCACGAACCGCGATGAAAAAATCGCTAAATAACATTGCAGCAAAATATATTACCAAACAAGTCACTAAATTTATTCCATTAGGTGGACAATTAGTGGCAGCCAGTTTGGGTTATATTGTGATGAAAAAAGTCGCTGAAACCCATGTAGAAGAAAGCTACCAATTGGCGAAGCGTATTCAACAGAAATTTCCGAACCAACCTGTCCCAACGCCGAACAATGGTTAACGAAACGATGTATAGCGCATCAACAAGATTTAAGAATCAAAGTGATTTAAACCATAGATCTAAAGATGAAGTAAATTTGAAAATGAGCGAGTTTTGAAAATGAAGAAAAAAGCCACGAATTGCGTGGCTTTTTTATAAAATCAATCTGCTTTCAACTGCGCTAAAATCGTTTTTAGCACTTGTAAACGAGCACTATGCTTATCATTGGTCGCAATCACATGCCACGGTGCATATTCTGTATTCGTGCGTTGCAACATATCTGCAGCAGCTTTGAGATAGTCATCCCAACGGTCACGATTCCGCCAGTCATCTGGAGTAATTTTAAAACGCTTATGCGCGGTTTCTTCTCGAGCTTTAAACCTTGCAGCTTGCTCATCCTTATCTATGGCTAACCAGAACTTGATGACAACCGTTTGACTGTCATATAGGTCCTTTTCAAAGCGATTAATTTCATCGTATGCCCTCTGCCATTCAACGGTGTTAGCAAATCCTTCAATCCGCTCAACCAAAACACGACCATACCAACTGCGATCAAAAATCGTGATTTTCTCTTCAGGGACAATTTTATTCCAAAAGCGCCATAAGTAAGGACGGCGTAGTTCATATTTTTCAGGTGCTGCTATGGTATGAATTTCATATTCGCGTGGGTCTAACTTTTTAACAATACGTTTAATTGCTCCGCCTTTCCCTGCGGCATCCATCCCTTCAAACACGATCACCACGTTGCGTGAATCAAAACGTAAAACTTCAGCCACCTTACGGCTTAATTTTTTTAATTCTTTTTTATAATCAGCTTCATCAGCGACGGCTGTACTTGGCTCCAATAAAGCCTGTGGTGTTTTGGCTTGTTTCCAACGCCCTACCGCTTTAGTTTCATGTGTTGGACAATGTTTTAAAGTGCGTAAAATATACTGTGCAAATTGCTGATCACGGACTTGCTCATCTTCACAGTCGATAATGATCCAGTCATGACTAAAACGCTGACGTAAACGTTGCAAGTTGTCATATTGTTTTTTATTGCGCCAATCTAAACCATGCAATTTATGCCAACGCGCTTCACTCGGATCCATTTCATCCAAACGTTTTTGTAAAGATTTCCAAGATAAATCGAACCAGACCTTAATCACATCGACATGATTATTTTTTAGGTCTCGTTCATAAGCCCGCATGTTCTCGACATATTCATCAAATAAGGTTTCATCCAAAGGCTTCGACACATGCATGGCGGTACTGAGCAAATCACTATACCAGTTTCCAAACATCACCATAATTTGCCCTTCGGCAGGAATAAACCGTGCATAAGACTGCCAAAAGGTTTGTTTTGGATTAAATATGATCGGGGCATCCGCTTTCACCCTTAAGTAACGTGGATCGACCCATTCACGGAGCTGTTTGACGGCCTCCCCCTTACCCGCAAGCTCTATTCCGCTGACTAAAATCAACACGCTTTTGGCATTAGGCTGACGGCTGGTATTTTTCAGTTGATATTGCGCTTCAATTAGCTCAACCGAGAGTTGTTCTTCATCCATCAATTGAAATTCTGTTTCTTTTAAGCTCATGGCGGACCCTTGGTTTTATTCTGTTTTGAGTATAACCATGCCGTTCATCACACAACAATGCTTTCATGTATATGCTGAAATGCAAAATATGACCATTTCTGCAACAAACTGACTCAGATTAACCTGTAATTTCGTCACTTTGTCATAGCCCTAAGCTACAACACCCACTAAGATTCAAACATCTAAAAAATAATTGAGACACTCAATGTCCAAACTTGCAGTATTAGATGATTTACTTGAACTGTATTACCAGTTGAACTACCACAAAAAGCCAGAAATTTTACAGCGTTTACAAGATGTCCAGCAGTGGCAAAAACAGCGTATGCAACGCACTCATGCCGTACAATTTGCTGAAAAACACAATGTGCTGATGTCTGAATATTTTATTAATCGTTTATATGGCGGTCCTGATTTTGATGCATTAGCAGCACAAATTGCTCGTCTCACGCGCTATGCACACAAAGCTGAAAAATTGATTCCAGACAATGCTATAAAGACTGGTACTTCGGGCGTACAACTTGCCATTTTAGCCGTACAGCTTGATGAACAAGTGGCCATGCAATTATTAGAAGATTATCCATCCAATCTGCCCTTAACCGATGAAATGATGCGCCAGACTTATCTTAAGCTTGATCAGGGCAAGGACCGTATGTTACAGCTGCAACTATTGGACGATTTAGGTCGTAATTTAGATAAATATATGCGCTCATTTATGGTCTATACCGCCTTTAAGATGTGCAAAGGTGCAGCAATAAAATATAACTTCGAAGTGATGTATGACTTTATGCAAGATGGCTTTCTCGCAATGAAACCACTTAAGTCAGCAGAAAAATTTGTGCGTGAATTTACCACTGTAGAACGTCAAATCATTGACCGTGTACATGCTGGAGACCCTAACCCGTTTCAGCCGGCAGCCTAACAAAATTATCATCCCCATTCAGCCCACATTTGATATAAAACAAACAGGGCGCTCAAAGCTGAATTCAGATTTTTTATAGGGGTTTTGCAAAGCAATTACAGCAGCCCCTTATTTTTTCTGTATATTATTCACAACAAATGCAAATGACTGCTGTATAACAACAGAGAATCTGTCATCATGCTTACAAAGTAACATTAACCCTATTTATAAGTTAGGAGTGACTCTAATGTCTAACGAGAATCAAACGCCTGTCCCTACACCTGAGTCGGCACAAAATACAGACAAAGCGAGTCCATTCTTAACTGAACCTTTACCACAAGGGACAGCGCAAGGTCAGCAACAATCTTTAGAACAACGTCTGACCGACACACCTGTGACAGGTTCAGTACCCAAATATAATCTGCCACGTGGCGCGAACACAGGTAATGTTGGGCCAACTACACACTTTGGTTATCAGACCGTGAGCAGCGAAGACAAAGCGCAAAAAGTCGCGGAAGTTTTCCACTCAGTGGCTGCGAAATACGACATCATGAATGATTTAATGTCATTTGGTATTCACCGTCTATGGAAACGTTTTGCCATTAACATGTCAGGTGTTCGTCGCGGTCAGCACGTACTGGATATTGCAGGCGGTACAGGTGACCTTGCTAAAGTGTTCAGTCGTGAAGTTGGTCCGACAGGTCATGTGGTGCTTTCAGACATTAACGAATCGATGCTCAATGTCGGTCGTGACCGCCTCATTGATGCTGGTTGTACCAATGTCGATTTCGTTTTGGCCAATGCTGAAACTTTAGAACCTTTTGCAGACAACAGTTTTGACCTATTAACCATTTCATTTGGTCTACGTAACGTGACTGACAAAGATGCTGCTCTTGCTGCAATGTACCGCGTTCTTAAGCCAGGTGGTCGTTTACTGATTTTAGAATTCTCTAAACCGGTATTTGAACCATTCTCAAAACTGTATGACTTATACTCATTCACTGCATTACCAATTATGGGAAAAATCGTAGCAAATGACTCTGAAAGTTATAAATACCTTGCAGAATCAATTCGTATGCACCCAGACCAACGTACTCTTAAAGGTATGATGGAAAATGCAGGCTTCCAAAACTGTGATTATCACAACTTAACGGGTGGTATCGTAGCCGTACATCGTGGTTTCAAACTTTAATACTGCAGGCTGAACTATGTGGTCGATTCTCGCACTTGGTGCAGTTGAACGCTTAATTCATCATTTCATTGATCTGGATGCTATTACTCGCATCCAACTGAATGAATTGCAAGGCAAAATGCTTCGTGTGGTGATCGATTCACCACAGTTGTCGGTGGATGTGTTTTTTGACAATCAGAAAGTTCGCTTAGAACCGACGCCAACAGGACACTCTGAAACCGCATCTATCTTTGAGCAACGCCCTTACGAGCAGCAGTCAAGTACGACCGAAGCAACGGCGACCTTGCATGTCAAAACGGTCGTCGAGCTCCTTAAACTGCTGTTGGCTGAAGATGTCGGCAATATCCCATTGCAAGGTGATTATCATTTATTGCAGGATATCCAACGCATTATGCAGCAAGCTGAGCCCGATTTAGCTTCGCATTTAAGCCCTTGGATAGGTCCAAGCCTTGCGCATGAAATTGGTAAGTTGCAACTTGCACCCAAATATCTCAAACGTACTTTACAAAGCCATTTGTTCTTTGCTGAAGACGCGTTAAAAGAAGATTCTGGCTTGTTTGCCCCACGTTGGCAGATGGATGACCTGAATCAAGACACACGAATTTTGAATCAAAATCTGGACCGTGCAGAAGCAAAAATTCAGCAACTGCATAGCCAAATTGACTCATTACAAGACAACACTTAAGACTAGGTAATTGCACATATGATTCCGCACGTTTCACGTTTACTCGACCTTTGGCGCATCGCTGCGCACTATAGACTCGACACGTTGTTTCCTGCGGAAGAATTACCGGAAAAAGCCCGTCATATTCTTTCTCTCATTCGCATGCACCCTGCGGCATGGTCAAGCCGCGAGCGTAAAAATCCGCTCAAGCTCAAAGAAGCCATGGAAGAGATGGGCCCGCTGGCCATTAAAATGGGGCAATTACTGTCTACCCGTCGTGACTTGATTCCACCTGAAGTTTTACAGCAATTGGTACTACTACAAGACCGTGTAAAACCTTTTTCGAATGACGTTGCCAAAATGCGCATTCAGGAATCACTCAAAGCGGATGTGAATACATTATTTGCACGCTTTGACGAGCAACCATTAGCCGCAGCATCTATTGCACAAGTGCATACTGCTGCCCTGCATGATGGTCGCGAAGTCGTGGTAAAAGTGACTCGCCCAAATATTCGCAATCAAATTCTGGAAGATTTTGAAATATTAGAGTGGCTTGGTCAGTTCCTTGAAAAACGTCTAGAAGCCGCTCGTGCCCTGCATTTATCTGAAATTATTCAGGACTACCGTCAAATTATTCTCAATGAGTTGGATTTGACTTTAGAAGCGGATAACACCCGTCGTATGCGTCATTACTTCACCGGTTCAAGCATGATGTACGTGCCTGAAGTCTATATGGACAGCCGTGATGTCATGGTCGAAGAACGTATTACGGGTGTACCCATTTCAGATATTGCGACCTTTGATCGCTTGGGCATGGATCGTAAAGATTTAGCCGAAAAAGGGCTCACCATTTTCTTTACCCAAGTGTTCCGCGACAACTTCTTCCATGCCGATATGCATCCGGGGAATGTCTTCGTCGAAACCATCAATCCTAGCAATCCACGCTTTATTGCCTTGGACTGCGCGATTATGGGTGAGCTTTCAAAGCACGACCAAATGACCGTAGCACGCATGCTACTTGCGGTTATGAACAGCGACTTTATGCAGCTGATTCAAATCGTGCATCAAGCGGGTTGGATTCCACCGGGTACAGATCAAGATGCCTTAGCACGTGAAATGCGTCGCACAGTTGGCCCAATGGTCTCTAAACCAATGCATGAATTGGACTTCGCCGGCATTCTGATTCAAGTGATGGATATTGCGCGTCGTTTCCATTTAGAGATTCCGCCACAACTGATGTTGCTGCTCAAAACCTTGGTCCATGTCGAAGGTTTAGGAACTGATCTCTATCCTGAATTGGATATTTGGAGTTTGGCAAAACCAATCCTCACCGATTGGATTAAAGCGCAAATGAATCCTCAGAAAAACTTAAAAGAACTCGGACAAAAAATTCCAGACTTACTTTTAGGTGCGCAAGATTTACCAACGCTGATGATCGACAGTCTGAATGGCTTAAAAAATCAGTCGGCTTGGCATGCAAAACAACTCAATGAACTGCAAAGCATGCGCTTGCAAATGGAACATCAGCAAAAGCGTAGTTGGGTCTTTGGCAGTGTTATGGCCATCTTCCTCTCCATAGCGATAATTGCGCCATGGTACGTTTCCATCGTATTAATTGCACTTTCAAGCTTACTTGCCATTTGGCGTGTGTTTAAATAATCTTTGTATTTAAATAATATGTTGTATCCATAGCTCCTTTAAGCCTTTTGACAATAAAGGGCTTAAAGCTATAAAAACAAAAAAATTCAAAAATTTGAATAAGGCTGAACGCCATGTCATACAGTTATTTAGGGGTACTGTATAGTCGAAATCCACTCCGAGCATGTGCAACGGCCTTGCTGTATAGTTTTTCGACCCTACTCGATGTGTTGGTTCAATTGAATTTGCACTTATCTTTTCTGAACTGGCAACCGACAGCCAACACCACAATGTATCGGATGCAGCATAGCGCTGCATTTTGGTGGATCATTCTCTTTAATGCACTTCCCTGTTTATTCCTACTTTGTTTGCCACAGCAAAAACTGATGGCCGGGTTAAATTATTGGTTATTAGCTGGGGCCGTGGTTTTTATCATTAATCTATTTGCTTGGGCGGTCTTCCCAATGGCGACATGGGCAATCGTCTGCCTCAGTTTGTTTCAATTGCATCGGCATAATGAACAATTATTACAGCATTCGTGAGCGGTGCCCTGATATGACTGAGAAGTCATTTGTCGTAAGTTTCAGCCATTGGGTCTGTGCAAAAACGCACTAGAATAATTCTACGACTGTATTTTAAGCGACTGCCATGACTCAAATTTTGCAAAAAAAACCGCCTGCGCTCAATATCCGTGCTGGCCATTTAGCACGCCAACTGATTGAACAAGAAGGTTTAAACGCTGCTCAAGTGGATATCCTGCCCGGTGCTGCTGGTGGCCCGAAAGGCATTGGTATTCAAGGTTTAGATCAGGCGATTTTTGCTGACTTTTTGCCACGTGCGCAACAAAAGCGTACTTTAATTGGTTCATCGATTGGCAGTTGGCGCTTTGCCAGTATTGCTGCTTGGGGAGCTATCGAAGGGACGAAACGCCTCTCTGAGCTGTATACCAATCTGAGCTTTCATAAAAAGATGAGCCGTCAAGAAGTCAGCGATGTGTGTCGTGGCATGCTGATCGATTTGATTCAAGGTCAAGAAGCTGCACTGGTTAATCATCCTGATTATCACCTCACTGTGCTTTCAGTCAAAGCTCAGCATATTTTCCAAAGTGATAAAGCCCTGCCGCTGTTAGCCTCTGTCGCAGGGATCGTGGGCACGACAGCGCTTGCACGTAAACACAGTCGTTATTTCATGCAGCGTGTGATTAGTCAGCCTGTGTCAGGTCATCAATTTACTGTGGCGGATGATGGCTTTACCACGCATTACCATGCATTGACTCAAGACAGTGTCATGCCGTGGCTTATGGCTTCTGCATCTATCCCCGGTGTCATGGCCGCGATACGTGATATCCCTGATGCGCCACAAGGCAGTTACCGCGATGGCGGCCTAATCGACTATCACATTGACCTGCCCTTCCAAAGTCAAGGCATCGTACTGTATCCACATTTCACAGATAGCATCACCCCCGGTTGGTTTGATAAATTATTTAAACGTCAGGCTAATCCAGACAATCAAGCGCGCACCCTGTTACTATCACCTTCACAAGAATACCTTGCAAGCTTGCCGCTTGGCCGACTGCCTGACCGTAAAGACTTTACCCTCAAAGGCTTAGACAACCAACAACGGATTAAAATGTGGAACCAATGTGTGGCTGAAAGTCAGCGTATGGGCGATGAGTTTTTGGAAATGGTTGAGAAGCAACACTTCCCAGCAGTCATGCAAGCACTCTAAGCGTTACAGTAATCTCTTGCGAGGGACGCTATAATCCTGTTTCAGAATTTTGAGCTTATTTAGTATAGATTTATGCGGATATTTTTAACTGTTTTGCAGTATGCCTGCATCGCTTTTGCACTTTTCCTTGTTTATCAAGTGTCAACCGCCTTGATCAGCGGCCAATACGATTTAATGGAAGTGGTGGCAGATGTCGGTACCATTTTAATTTGTATCGATTTGGCGGTGTTTTTATTTACCAGTAATGCAAAACAAGGCATTAGCATCGAAGACTATGCGAAACAATTGGAACAAAAGCCGTCAAAATTGGTATATGTCACCCGTAAATTGGGACATTTCGGTATTTTGCTGATCATTACCAGTTGGATTGTACCGATGATTCGCTAATGTATTTTAGTTCAATAAAAAGGATCATCATGTGTTCATGATGATCCTTTTTATGTCATCGGATTTTATTTATCCGAAGAAATTAACCCGTCCAGTTTTTACATCATACACTGCACCAACAATCGCCACTTTACCTTCTTGCACCAACTGCTGTAGCACTTCACTATTTTGCAAAATATAGCGGATGTTGTAATGCACATTCATTTGCGTCACTTGCTCTAAAAATGCCGGACTCAGCGTTTGTGGTTGCATCAATTCGGCAACACGCGATACAGACTCATTGAGTGGCCCCAGCACATATTGAATATGTGGCATACGCGTCAGGCTCTGAATCGATTGACCAGCTAAATGCAACTGACAAGCACTGCTAACCGCACCACAGTCCGTATGACCAAGCACCACGATCACTTTGGCGCCTTTGGCTTCGCAGGCAAATTCTAATGAACCCAAAACTTTTTGCCCCGCGACATTCCCCGCTATACGTAAACTAAATAAATCACCAATTCCAACATCAAAGATCATTTCAGTCGGCGCACGAGAATCCATACAACCTAACACTGCCGCAATCGGATGTTGCCCTTCTTCAGCGGTCACCCGCAGTTGACGATAGATATCTCGTTGCAAACGCTCATTTTGTACAAACCGCTCATTGCCTGCTTTAAGCAAAGCGAGCACGGCCTCTGGGGTCAAACGTTGCTGTAAAGCTGCGGTACTGATATCAATATCTAATGCCGCCTCCTGCGCATCGGCATAATGTGCCTTGAAACCAATCAACTGTACTTGCACTTTACGTTGCGCCGCCTTTTCCTGTTGGTACTCTTGAATGAGTTGGAAAATATCAGCATCCATATCACTCACATGTGTGGCATCAATCACCACTTGTTCGCCCCGATGGATATGTTCCAATGCAGATATTAATGCCGAACGGTTGAGAAAACTGACTTGTGAAGGCAATTCAATCCGTGTAATCACCCCATGTAAATGATGCTCTTTATACACTTTCAGTCCCTTATTAAAATTGGCGTATAAAATAAAGGCCGCACTACTGGCTAAACCAATCAAGATTCCGAGCAATAAGTCTGTGAATAAAATCGCCAGTAAGGTAATGATAAAAGGAATAAATTGTTTCCAACCTTTTAAATACAACTGTTTAAACAATTTGGGATGTGTCAGTTTAAACCCTGTGAGAATTAAAATTGCGGCTAATGCTGAAAGCGGAATCATGTTCATCAAAGGCACTAAACACAGCACGGCAAACAGGAGCAACACGCCATGAAAGATGGCAGAACATTTACTTTTAGCTCCAGCACTGGCATTGACAGAACTACGAACAATTACTGACGTTAGCGGCATCCCGCCTATAGCGCCCGAAACAACATTACCGATACCTTGCGCCCATAGCTCTCGGTTGGGGGGTGACGAACGCTTATGCGGATCCAATTTATCTGCTGCTTCCAAATTCAATAACGTTTCTAATGACGCCACAACCGCCAAAGTGATAGCCCCTGTGTAAATCAGAGGATTATTTAAAGCGGTCCAATCTGGAAAAATCATCACATTTTGTGGCTGATCCCAAAGATTTGGAAGTTGGATGAGGTTCGATGGATGAACTGCCAAAGGCGAACCACTAAGCACCAACACGGCATTGCACAGTGCAGCAAGAACGACAGCAACCAAGGCTGAAGGCAGAACCCACTTTTTGCATGGACTCCTCTCCCAAAGCAACATCAAGACAATGCTACCTATACCGATCAGAACGGCACCGATATCCCATTGCAAATCGAGCGGCTGTGACTGCCACAGCACAGACCATGAAAATTGGTTCAAGCCAAACAAATAAGGTATTTGACTCCCAATCAAGATCAGCCCGATAGCTGCCAACAAACCCAATATGACATTGTTCGGAATAAAGTTGGCAAAGAAACCGAGCCGAAATATGCCAAATCCAATCTGTAAAATACCGGCAAAAACAATACACAATAAAAAGGCGGCATAGTTGCCGCCCAGTAATTCAAGCTGTACCAAAATGACTGCTGTTAAACCTGCTGCTGGCCCTGCAACACTGATATGTGAGCCACTCAGTGCCCCAACTAAAATACCACCGACAATGCCGGCAATAATGCCAGAGAGAATCGGTGCGCCAGAAGCCAATGCAATGCCTAGACATAGCGGTAAAGCCACGAGAAATACCACAGTTCCAGATAAAAAGTCGTGAATATGAAATCGATGTCGTTCAATTTTAGATGTCATCATTTTACCGTTTATAATAAATATCAAATAATTAGATGTAAGTATGTAAAGCCTAAAGTTTGTGACCACTTTATGGCGTGACTTATATTGTCTGACAATCGAACGATTCTATAGTGTATTTTGATACGTAGTTTGTGTGATTTTTACACTTTATTGCGAAGTTTAAGATTCAGCTCATTTATCTTTGATAGGCCGTAAAAGAAAATAAAAAAAACCTCCCATTAGGGAGGTTTTTTTAGAACTTAAAGATTACTTCGAACCTTTAATCCCTGCTTGTAATAACAATGCACCCAAACCACCAATTTTGTTTTCTTGTGGTTTAGCCGCTTGAGGTTTCTTGCCTTGTGGGCGGTCGCCTTGAGGACGAGACTGCTGTGGACGTTTCGCATGTGGCTTACGCTCACCGCGTTGCTCTTGCTGTGCATTATCACGACGTGGTTGACGTTGTGGTTTTGCCGCAACAGCGCCTTCAGCACGCATCGACAAGTTCACGCGGTTACGTTCAACATCAACGTTTAACACTCGAACTTGTACAATTTGACCTGGTTTTACGACTTTGTGCGGATCTGCAACAAATTCATTTGCAAGTTCAGAAATATGCACTAAACCGTCTTGGTGTACACCCACATCCACGAATGCGCCGAAGTTCGTCACATTCGTAACCACACCTTCAAGCTGTAAACCTTCAGTCAACTGCGCCACTTCAGTGATGTCTTCACGGAATTTTGCGGTACGGAACTCTGGACGTGGATCACGACCTGGTTTTTCAAGTTCAGATAAAACGTCTTGAATTGTCGGTAGACCAAATTGGTCATTCACAAATTCTTCGGCGTTTACTTGGCGAATAATTTCAGTATTACCAATAATATCTTTGACTGTGGTTGCTTTCGCTGCCACAATTTTTTCTACTAAACCATAAGATTCAGGGTGAACAGCAGAAGCATCAAGTGGCTCAGAACCATCTTGAATACGTAAGAAACCTGCTGCTTGTTCAAAGGTCCGTTCGCCTAAACGAGGTACTTTCTTCAAACTTTGACGGTTGTCAAAACGACCATTTTCTTTACGGAAATCCACAATTTGCTGTGCAATTGATTTATTCAAACCCGCGATATAACCCAAGATTGCAGATGATGCTGTGTTCACATCTACACCAACAGAGTTCACGCAGTCTTCAACTACTGCTTCTAGTGTTTTTGCTAAACCTGTTTGGTTCACGTCATGTTGGTATTGACCTACACCAATCGATTTCGGATCAATTTTCACAAGCTCCGCCAATGGATCTTGTAAACGACGAGCAATCGACACTGCACCGCGAATAGATACATCTAGCTCTGGCAATTCTTGAGATGCCAATTCAGATGCTGAATAAACAGATGCACCCGCTTCAGAGACAGACACACGAATCAAATTCAAATCCGTATTCGCAGCCATCATTTCGGCCACAACCGCTTCAGTTTCACGGCTTGCAGTACCATTACCAATCGCAATTAATTCAACATTGAATTCGCGGCAAAGGCGCGCAAGTTCAGCAACTGAACCAGCTTTATCTTCTTTCGGGGCAAACGGGTAAATAGTGCTGTGTGCAAGTACATCACCTGATGCATTGACAACAGCCAATTTCACACCCGTACGGATACCAGGGTCAACACCCAGAGTGGTACGCGCGCCTGCTGGTGCAGAAAGTAATAAATGACGTAGGTTTTCAGCAAATACATCCATCGCTTCAGCTTCGGCAGCCAAACGTTTTTCAGTCAATAATGAATGCTCAATAGCAGGACGTACTTTGCCCAACCAGAACAGTTTTGCTGTTTGTTTTAAGAAATCTGCACGCGCTTGTGGCTGAGCTGTTTCTATATTGTATTCAGTTTCAATACGAACCAATGGTGCTTCATCTTCACCATCGACTTTTAAGCCCAAGACATTTTCTTGACGGCCACGGAGCATCGCCAGTAAACGGTGTGAAGGGACTTTGTTTAAGCTTTCAGAGAAATCAAAGTAATCACGGAATTTTTTACCGACTTCCTTTTTCTCATCACTTGCAACTAAACTTTTCAACACTGCAGTTTTCGCAAATGTCGCTTTTAGCTCAGTGGTTAATGCAATATTTTGTGCCCAGTCATCAATTAAAATGTGTTGAATCGCGTCTAATTGGCTTTCAACATCAGCATAATCTTCATGACTAAAACCAGCTAAAGCTTCGGTTGGATCAACCGCTTCATTAAAGATTTTTTCAGCGATTGGGCCTAAACCCGCTTCTTTGGCTTTAAATGATTTACTTGTACGTTTTGGACGGTACGGCGCGTAAATCTCTTCTAAAGCATTTTTCGTTTCTGCTGCATTCACACGAGCAAGTAAGTCATCAGATAACTTGTTTTGTTCTTTTAGAGATTCGATTACCTTTTCACGGCGCTCAAATAAATCACGCAGGTAAGTCAGACGTGTATCGAGCTGACGTAATTGAGTATCGTCCAGACCTTGCGTCACTTCTTTACGGTAACGTGCGATAAATGGAACACTGGCACCTTCATCAATGAGCTTGATGGCAGCTTCAATTTGATTTGGACGTACGGCAATTTCTTTTGCCAACTGCTGAACTAAGTCAGTCATCGTATTAGATCCCTGCAAGGATAAGTTCTAAAAGCCATGATTATAAAGACCAAGACCATAAAATCCACAATTGTTTTTATAAATTTATTCGTGGTTTTTAATGCCAATTCATCTCAAATACACATTTTTTTACGAAACTGACTATGAAACAGCAAATTAGCGAGACTTAGGCAAGCAAACTGATTCGAACAACATGTATACATTTGGTATCTATGTCTTGATTTTAACTGCAATATTTGTTGCTTTAGAGCATAGTAAATTTATATAAATGAATCGTATACTCAAGTGAAATCGACTTTTTGTTTACGATGACAATAAAGAATAAGGAGCACGTCATGAGTTTAGTTGTACCTGCTGAAAAAACAGATGCCGTACAAGCCGAAACCGACCGAGTCGAACGCATTCTGGTTGTCGATGATGATGTGCGTCTACGCACCCTCTTACAACGCTTCCTAGAAGATAAAGGTTTTGTGGTCAAAACCGCACATGATGCGACTCAGATGGATCGTCTGTTGCAGCGGGAACTCTTTTCCCTGATTGTGCTCGACTTTATGTTGCCTGTTGAAGATGGCTTGAGTATTTGCCGCCGTCTGCGCCAATCTAGCATCGATACCCCGATCATTATGCTGACCGCTCGTGGTAGCGATTCAGACCGTATTGCAGGACTTGAAGCCGGTGCAGATGACTATTTACCAAAACCATTTAACCCGAATGAGCTATTAGCTCGTATTCGTGCGGTCCTACGTCGCCAAGTGCGTGAAGTTCCGGGCGCACCAAGCCAACAAATGGAAGTGGTGTCTTTTGGTCCGTGGTCACTCGACCTGTCTACTCGTACATTAACCCGTGAAGGTCAAGTCGTCACATTAACAACGGGTGAATTTGCCGTACTCAAAGCATTAGTTCAACACCCTCGTGAACCACTGACACGCGACAAGTTAATGAATCTTGCTCGTGGTCGTGAATGGGGTGCGATGGAACGTTCAATTGACGTTCAGGTTTCTCGCCTGCGTCGTTTGGTTGAAGAAAACCCAGCACGTGCGCGCTATATTCAAACCGTTTGGGGCGTAGGTTATGTCTTTGTTCCAGATGGTGCTGAATAAGCCATAAAATAAGACCTGAGAATCGAGTCACCGTACCTCATGTCCGGAAATACCATTCGCTGCTGTCTGAGCCACTTGAAATTGAATGAATAAAAGTAATGTGCGCGAGTTCAGCGAATGGCAAAAATTTTGGTTACTTTTTTAAAAAGTAACATAACGAACTCCTCCCGAAGAACGTTCCAGCAGTAAGATTCCATCGCAAAGAATAAAAACTGCCTTTCAAAAAATTTGCTTAAAGGATTCTGCGTGAAACTCGAACCCATCGACCCACAGGAATTTACCGACTACGTTGCCTACTCCGAAAAAAAACGGACACCTTGGGAACGCTTCCTCGATAAAATCAAACCCCGCTCTGCAGCCATGCGGACCACCGTATTGGTCTTATTTGTGGTGTTTTTTAGCCTGTTTATGTCCTTATGGTTCTTTTGGCGGACACTCTATTTACCCGAAATTCAACAACATGCTCGTTACCTCGCGGTCGAACTTGAAATCATTAACAATCCTGATTTACGGATTTTTCATAACAATGCCGAAGTAGATGTCGACGACTGGATGCGCAACCGTGTCGGGATCGAATATGTGACCGATCCGAAAGAATTCCCCAATGTCAAAGACAAAGTCATTGCAGAATTCTTTACCAATCAAATTGAAAAGAAACTGGCCAAAGAAATGCGCATTGATAATGCGACCGTGTATTTCCAATTTAAACCTGACCCACGCATCTGGATTCAAACTCCAGAAATGAATGGAAACTGGGTTCGCGAGCCTTTAAAAACCTATGCCAACTATAGCGCAGAGCTGATTTTAGGTTGGTTATTGGGTATTCCGCTGATTGCTGGCATCATTATCTTAACCTTGGTTCGTCAGCTCAACCGTCCACTAAAACGTTTACAAGATGCGGCAAACAACTATAGTAAACAAGGCACTGCTCCTTATTTAGAAACCAACCATGGGCCACAAGAAATCCGTGAAGTAAACCAAGCCTTTAACCACATGGTCTACACGCTGGAACAAACTGAACGTGATCGTCGCATCATGTTGGCCGGTATTTCCCACGATTTGCGTACTCCGCTGACCCGTATTCGACTCAGCGCAGAAATGATGCCTGATGATGACTTCCTAAAAGAAGGTCTGATTTACGATGTTGAAGATATGGATGCGATTCTGAATCAGTTCATTTCGTATATGCGAGATGGCTCTGATGAAGTTCCGCAAGATACTGATTTAAATGCGCTATTGCAGGAATTAGTGATTCAATTTAAACCTTTAGATATTCGCTTTGAACCCCAAGACTTACCGATTATTCAAGCACGTAGCCTGTCCTTAAAACGACTAATAGGCAACTTAATCAATAACTCAAAACGCTATGGTGCCGAGCCGATTGAACTGTCTACCGAATATGAAGGTGACCATATTCAAATTCGCGTTGCCGATAATGGCGAAGGGATTCCTGAAGACCAAATTGAAGACCTGATGCAACCTTTTGTACGTGGTAATGATGCACGTACCATTCAAGGCAGTGGACTCGGTTTAGCCATTGTAAAACGTATTGTGGATATTCACGAAGGTCAACTTTCAATTCACAATCGAGCAGAAGGTGGACTCGAAGCGATCATTTCTTTACCACTGCAAAAACTCGAAAATGATGAAATATTAAACAACAGCCCATTGGAAAAAATTAAGCAAAGTTTAACTGAACGCTTTTAACAAGCGTTCAAAAAAGCAACGAACAGTTTTGTTTAATCCTTAACCATTGTTATTTTTAACTTTATTATTCAGTAGCTTAAAAATCATAATAAAATCTTATACCCACATTTTTTCAAAAAATTAGACCTTAGCCTAACAGGGATGCAAAATGGCTTTTTTGATCGGTACAATCCGTATCAGTTTTGAGAATTTCACGAGAGTATATGATGTCTTTAGATCGCATCCGTTTAGCTGCCCTTCACGACAAAGTTATCAGCGCAGAAAAAGCTGCTGAATTCATTCAGGATGGTATGACGGTAGGTATGAGTGGTTTCACACGCGCAGGTGAAGCGAAAGCTGTACCTTTAGCGTTGGTTCAACAGGCTCATGCTAATCCTCTTAAAATCACCCTAATTACTGGCGCGAGCTTAGGTAACGATTTGGACAAAAAATTGACTGAAGCAGGTGTTCTTGCTCGTCGTTTACCGTTCCAAGTAGACAATACATTACGTAAAGCGATCAACAAAGGCGAAGTAATGTTCATCGATCAGCATTTGTCTGAAACAGTTGAACAAATGCGTAACCTTCAGCTTAAAAAGCCTGATGTAGCAATTATTGAAGCTGTTGCGATCACTGAAGATGGTGGCATCATCCCTACAACTTCTGTAGGTAACTCTGCAAGCTTCGCAATTTTTGCTGAAAAAGTAATTGTTGAAATCAACACCAACTTAAGCCCAGCATTTGAAGGCTTACACGATATTTATATCCCAACATATCGTCCAACACGTCAAGCTATTCCATTGACTCATGTTGATGAACGTATTGGTACACATGCAATCAACATCGATCCTTCAAAAATCGTAGGTATCGTATTTAACAACGAATTGCATGACTCTCCATCTACAGTGACTGCCCCTGATGATGAAACTCAAGGTATTGCAAACCACCTTATCGCTTTCTTTGAAAAAGAAGTAGAAGAAGGTCGTTTACCGAAAAACCTAGGTCCATTACAAGCAGGTATTGGTTCAATTGCAAACGCAGTATTGACTGGTCTTAAAGATTCAAACTTTGAAGACTTGATCATGTACTCTGAAGTACTTCAAGACTGTACATTTGAATTGATCGACGCAGGCAAAATGAAATTTGCTTCAGGTTCTTCTATTACGCTTTCTGCGAAATATGGCGAAAAAGTATTTAATAACCTTGAACAATACAAAGACAAACTTGTATTACGTCCACAAGAAATTTCTAACCACCCAGAACTTGTACGTCGTTTAGGTATCATCGGTATCAACACAGCACTTGAGTTTGACATTTACGGTAATGTGAACTCAACTCACGTTTGCGGTACAAAAATGATGAACGGTATTGGTGGTTCAGGTGACTTCGCACGTAATGCGCACTTGGCGATCTTCGTGACTAAATCAATTGCAAAAGGTGGCGACATTTCTTCTGTTGTTCCATTTGCTTCTCACGTTGACCATGCAGAACACGACGTTGACATCTTGGTTACTGAACAAGGTCTTGCTGACTTACGTGGTCTTGCTCCACGTGAACGTGCTCGTGCTGTAATCGACAACTGTGCACACCCAAGCTACCGTGCAGCATTAAATGATTACTTCGACCGTGCTTGTGCGAAAGGTGGTCAAACACCTCACCTTCTACGTGAAGCATTGTCTTGGCACATCAACTTCGAAGAGAACGGCCATATGTTAGCTGCTCAGCCTGAAGTGAAAACTGCTTAATTGACAGTGAACTAAAAAAACGCTCTTCGGAGCGTTTTTTTATGGCTTTTATTTTTTAATATGACTTATCAAGTCTGCAAAACTCGACTAATCTAAATTGGTCAAATTACATGCTAAAACAAAAATTATGTTTATTATCCGCCCCTATCTCGAATCTGATTTAGACGATGTGATTGCACTTTGGGAACTGTGTGATCTGACCCGTCCATGGAATAATCCTGAAATTGATATATTTCGAAAACTAGCGCAACGCGACCAACTATTTTTATTGGCGGTCAAAGATGATCAACTGATTGCAACTGTGATGGGTGGCTATGATGGACACAGAGGCTGGGTCAATTATCTTGCCGTGCATCCACATTTTCAACGTAATGGTGTTGCTACTGCCCTCATTCAGCAATTAGAAAAACGCTTAATTGCTTTAGGCTGCCCAAAACTTCAATTACTGATTCGCCAAGACAACATTGACGTACAAAATTTTTATGAACAATTGGGCTATGAAGAGGTTGAAGTGATTTGTTTGGGTAAACGTTTAATCACGGATTAATCGTTCGACAAATCTTCATTCAATCCTTGTAACAAAATCAAAAAAAGCCGACATTGCGCCATCGAAACAAAAATGGATTGCATTGCTTGGCTTTAAATTTTAGGATTTGCCCCCATCATTTTCCCAGAACATAGAAAAGAGATTTCCCATGCGTGTAGATATCTGGTCAGACGTGGTTTGCCCATTTTGTTATATTGCGAAAAAACGCCTTGAAGCTGCTGCCGAAGAATCGGGTGTAGAGCTTGAAGTGTTTTGGCATAGCTATCAACTTGATGCAGATGCGCCCGCTCGCCTAGAAATTTCTAATACTGAACGTCTAGCTCAAAAATATGGCCGCAGTATTGAAGAAGTAGAGGAAATGCAGCGCAATATTGCCGAAATGGCAAAAGCTGAAGGTATTGAATTTAACTGGCAAAAAGCCAATTCAGGTAATACTTTCAACGCGCACCGCTTGATTCATCTTGCACAAAGCAAAGGTCTCGGCAGTGAAGCCAAAGAAGCGTTCTTCTATAGCTATATGACGCAAGGCTTGGCCATTGGTGAACGTGAAACCTTAGAAGATGTTGCATCTCGTATTGGTCTAAACCCTGTTGAAGTCGATGACTTATTAGACTCAGATGAATTTGCTGATTTCGTCAAATACGACGAAGAAGTAGCACGCGATCAACTTAAAGTTACGGGTGTACCGTTCTTTGTATTTGAGCAACGCATTGCTTTAGCAGGCGCTCAACCGAAAGATGTATTTAAAAAAGTGATGGACAAAGCTGCGGAACTCCCTGAGCTTGCTCCTACACCTGTCTGTAATGATGAAAGCTGTGAAACACCTGAAAAATAATTCAGCGCGTTCAATCAAAAATCCCCGAACTTCGGGGATTTTTTATGATCAGTTTTTAACATCAATAAAATGAAACTTATTCAACCAAGAAGCTGATTTTTAAGTTCACTCGATATTCCGCAATTTTATTGTCTTTCACCACAACTTTTTGTTCATTAATCCATGCACCCTGAACGTTCTTTACGGTTTCAGTGACTTTATTAATTCCCGTTTGGATGGCATCTTCAAAACTTTTTGTGCTACTTGCATTTACTTCAACGACTTTAGCAACAGACATTGTATTTATCCTCATTGTTATGATTTTGAATCTTCATCATATGATTAAGTCACTTATTTTGGTTATTTTTTAAACAGCAAAACAGCAAAACAGCAAAACAGCAAAACAGCAAAACAGCAAAACAGCAAAACAGCAAAACAGCAAAACAGCAAAACAGCAAAACAGCAAAACAGCAAAACAGCAAAACAGCAAAACAGCAAAACAGCTCT